>NZ_JBPQTL010000085.1:0-24641 GCF_051386295.1 Micromonospora sp. URMC 105
GGTCGGCGGGGCGGCGTCGGGTGGGAGCGGGGTCAGGTCGGCGAAGATCGACGCGCCGTCGCAGCCGGCGTGCAGCGGGTACCAGCGCGGGGTGCCCGGCGGGCGCTGCCCGCAGATGCCCTTCACGGTCTGCACGTCGAGCAGGCGTACGTGGGTCGGGTCGGCGACCGCGTTGACGTGCCCCCACCAGGGGCTCATCACGTGCAGGACGCCCCCCGGGCGGAGCACCCGGTGGCACTCGTCGACCAGCGGCAGGAAGTCGATCAGGTGCTCCAGGATGTGCACCGCGAAGAGGACGTCGACCGAGTCGTCGGCCAGCGGCAGCGAGCCGGAAAGGTCGGCCACCGCGTCCACCCCGGGCGCCGGGAAGATGTCCAGCCCCAGGTTGGTCGGGTACTGCTTCTGGCCGCCGCAGCCCAGGTCCACCACCACCGGCTCCCGGCCGTCCACGCCGACCCGCGACCAGACGCCGTACACCCCGGCCAGCCGGCCCACCAGGTCACGGACCAGCCGCAGCTCGGCCGGCTCGGCCACCTCGCCGGTCAGGTGGGCGACCCCCCGGTCGAACCGCACCTCCACGGCGAGCGCCCGCAGCCGCTCGTCGTGCTGGACCTGATCGGCCCAGGCCTCGGCGAGGAATCCGTCGATCGCCCGCAGCCGTTCGGCCGAGGGCGGCGTCTGCGCCAGCGCGACCATGGGCCACCTCCCGCCGGCCGTTACCCGGATCGGCGCCCGATATGCGTGGCGAGCGGCGGGTTCAGCCGGAGATGGTGCGCCGACCGGCCCGGCCCGCGCCCCGGATCCGCTGCCGCGGCGCCGCGGCGGCCTTCGGCCGCTTGAGGTGGTAGCGGTGCAGCTCGTTGTTGCCGGGCAGCGACGGGTCCTCGCTCATCGCCACCAGCTCCCAGCCCTGGTCGCCGGCCCGGTTCAGGTGGGCCAGCGCGGTGTCCCCGTACGGCGTGACGTCGACCATCGAGCCGTCCGGGCCGTACCAGACGAAGACGACCTCCCAGCCGAGGTCGTTGGTGGCCGCCTGACGTCGCCGCACCAGCAGCGCGTACTCCCACTTGAGCATGGGGTCATTCTCACCCGCCGCGCGCCGGTCGGCACGGATCAATCCTCGGCGATCCGTCCGGCGTTCACCCGCAGCCGCCGGTTGACGCTCACCGCGTCCAGCATCCGCCGGTCGTGGGTGACCAGCAGCAGCGTCCCCGGATAGTGGGCCAGCGCCGACTCCAGCTGCTCGATCGCCGGCAGGTCCAGGTGGTTGGTCGGCTCGTCCAGCACCAGCAGGTTCACCCCGCGTCCCTGCAGCAGCGCCAGCGCCGCCCGGGTCCGCTCGCCGGGGGAGAGGGTCGCCGCGGGCCGCAGCACGTGCTCCGCGCGCAGGCCGAACTTCGCCAGCAGCGTCCGCACGTCCGCCGGGGTCAGCTCGGGTACGGCCGCGCCGAACGCGTCCACCAGGGGCTGGTCGCCGAGGAAGAGCCCCCGGGCCTGGTCGACCTCGCCGACCACCACGCCCGGGCCGAGCGCGGCGTGCCCGGCGTCCGGCGGCAGCCGGCCCAGCAGCGCGGCGAGCAGGGTGCTCTTGCCGGAGCCGTTCGCCCCGGTGATCGCCACCCGGTCCGCCCAGTCGATCTGGAGGTCCACCGGGCCGAGGGTGAAGCCGCCCCGGCGGACGACGGCGCCGCGCAGCGAGGCCACCACCGCGCCGGCCCGGGGTGCGGCGGCGATCTCCATCCGCAGCTCCCACTCCCTCCTCGGCTCCTCAACAGGCTCCAGCCGCTCGATCAGCCGCTCGGTCTGCTTCGCCTTGGCCGCCTGCTTCTCGGTCGCCTCGGCCCGGAACTTGCGGCCGATCTTGTCGTTGTCGGTGGCCTTGCGCCGGGCGTTCTTCACGCCCTTCTCCATCCAGGCGCGCTGGGTGCGGGCCCGGGCCTCCAGCCCCGCGCGGGTGTCGGCGTACTCCTCGTAGTCGGCGCGGGCGTGCCGGCGGGCCACCTCCCGCTCCTCCAGGTAGGCCGCGTACCCGCCGCCGTAGTGCCGGACCTGTTGCTGGACGAGGTCCAGCTCCAGCACCCGGGTCACCGTCCGGGTCAGGAACTCGCGGTCGTGGCTGACCAGCACCGTGCCGGCGCGCAGCCCGGTGACGAACCGCTCCAGGCGTTCCAGGCCGGCCAGGTCGAGATCGTTGGTGGGCTCGTCGAGCAGGAACACGTCGTAGCGGCTGAGCAGCAGCGAGGCCAGCCCGGCGCGGGCCGCCTGGCCGCCGGAGAGGCCGGTCATCGGGTGGTCCAGGTCGACCGTCAGCCCCAGCTCCGCGGCGACCTGCTCCGCGCGCTCCTCCAGGTCCGCGCCGCCGAGACCGAGCCAGCGCTCCAGCGCGTCGGCGTACGCGTCGTCCGCGCCGGGCCCGCCCGCGGTCAGCGCCTCGGTGGCCGCGTCCAGGTCGGCCTGCGCCGCGGTGACCCCGGTCCGGCGGGCCAGGAAGTCGCGGACCGACTCGCCCGGGCGGCGTTCCGGCTCCTGCGGGAGGTAGCCGACGGTGGCGGTGGGCGGGTTCAGCGAGACGGTGCCCAGCTCCACCGGCAGCAGCCCCGCCAGGGTGCGCAGCAGGGTGGACTTGCCGGCGCCGTTGACCCCCACCAGCCCCACCACGTCCCCCGGGGCCACCACTAGCTCCAGGTCGGAGAAGAGCAGCCGGTCACCGTGCCCGGCGGCGAGGTCCTTGACGATCAGCGTGGCGCTCATGAGGAGCCGAGCCTATCCCGTGCGATCTGGGGGAAATCCTGGCGGCGGGAGGTCGTTCCCGCGCGATTGTCGGCGGGTGGAGCGGGCGGCGGGGCGGACGCGAGGGAGACTCACTGGCGTGGTGACCACTTTGGCGATCGACTGCGGCGGTGGCGGGATCAAGGCCAGCGTGCTGGATGCCGCCGGCACGATGCGCGCCAAGCCGTTGCGGGTACCCACCCCGTACCCCCTGCCGCCGGCGCTCTTCGTCAAGACGCTGCTGGAGCTCGGCGCGCGGCTGCCCACGGCGGACCGGATGACCGTCGGGATGCCTGGCATGATCCGGCACGGGGTGGTCGTCGCCACCCCGCACTACGTGACCCGCTCCGGGCCGCGCAGCCGAGTCGACCCGGACCTGGTCGCCGAGTGGTCCGGGTACGACGCCCGCAGCGCGCTCGCCGACGCCTTCGGGGTGCCGGCGCTGGTGCTCAACGACGCCGAGGTGCACGGGGCCGGGGTGGTCGCCGGCACCGGCTGCGAGCTGGTGCTGACCCTCGGCACCGGGCTGGGCAGCGCGCTCTTCGACGGCGGGCTGCTCGCCCCGCACCTGGAGCTGTCGCACGCGCCGGTGCGCTGGGGCACCACCTACGACACGTACGTGGGGGAGCCGGAGCGGCGCCGGCTCGGCGACGCGTTCTGGTCCCGCCGAATCCGGCAGGTGGTGGAGGGGCTGCGCCCGGTGTTCCGCTGGGACCGCCTCTACCTGGGCGGGGGCAACTCCCGGCTGATCCGGCCGGAGCAGCTGGCCCGGATGGGGGAGGACGTCGTGGTCGTCCCCAACACGGCCGGAATCGTCGGCGGTGTCCGGGCCTGGGACCTGGTCGCCGGCCGGTACGACCCGGCCCCGTGAGCGCGATTCCCGCGCAGGAACACTCGCGGTCCGGCCGGTGTTGTGCCAGCGTCGGACCAGAGGCGGCTCGACACGAGGAGGTGGGTCGGGATGGATCTTCTGGCGGAGTACCGGCGGGCGACCATGTTCTTCGAAGCGGGTGACCCGACCGGAGCGGCCCGGCTGCTGGAGCCGATCGTGGAGGCCGAGCCCGGCAACTCCTCGGTACGCCAGCTGCTGGCCCGCGCCTACTTCCAGTCGGCTCAGCTCAACCGGGCCGAGGAGCAGCTGCGCGAGCTGGTTGAGCGGGACCCGAGCGACCACTACGCGCACCACGTGCTGGGCCGCACGCTGGAGCGGCAGAACCGGTACGCGGACGCGCTGCGGCACCTCCGGATCGCCGCGGCGATGCACTCGACCAACGACGACTACGTGACCGCGCTGCGCCGGGTGGAGACCCGGGCCGGACTCGGTCGCTGACGCCCGTCCTCGGGGCGGCCCTGCGGGGCCGCCCCGACGCGTGTCCGCAGCCGGGCGGCCGGCCCGCCTACCATTGCGGGATGGGAGCTGACCTGGCGGTGGGCGCGGCATGAAGCTGAAGCTGGACCTGCACGACATCTTCAACAAGGGCCACGACATCGACCGTGCGCTGCGCGGGATCATGGACGAGGCGGTGGCGAAGAAGGCCACCCTCGTGGAGATCATCCCCGGCAAGGGCTCCGGTCAGCTCAAGAAGCGGGTGCTGCGGTTCCTTGACCAGAAGGACGTCAAGCAGCTCTACCACCGGGTCGAGAAGGACTCCAAGAACTTCGGCCGGCTCTTCGTGCACTTCCGCTGGAAGTAGCGACGACAGGCCTCTGACCTGCACCGCAAAACTGTTCCCGGGCCACTGAACCATGATCAGGCCGTCTTCAGGCCGTCACCGGTTTGCGAGCCGTCGCCAGGAGTTGTGCTCTTCCGAAGGTGGTGTCGATGGCCCGGCGGGTGCGTTCCTCGCTCGCGGGCAACAGGTGGGTGTAGATCTGCAACGTGAAGCCGGGGTCGAAGTGCCCGAGGCGCAACGGGGGAAGACTGACGCTGGTCGGGTGGTAGACGAAACCGGGTGACAACCGGGACGGACGGAGGCCCCGGGCCGGCATTCTAGTTACGGCAGGCGTGTTTGCTTCAGAACGTAAAGCAGACGCGAGCGCTCGTTCCAGGTGTAGGCATCGGGGCCGCTGGCGTTGGTGGTCAGGACAGTGGCCCGTGCGCAGGCGACGAACCCGTGCTCGGCGTCCGGTGTTGGCAAGGTCAGGCAGAGGAACCGAGCTTGGTGGCGTGCAGACACCTGGGCGAAGGCGAGAATGCTGGCGCGGGCGTCCTGCTCTGCGGGTTGAAGGGTCAGCGGGTGGTAGGACGAGCGAAGCTTGACTGCGCGGACATCTTCGAAAATGACATTGATGTGCTCGTCATGGCTGCTGTCGGCGTGCGCGTGCAGCAACAGTTGGGAATGCCCGACGCCATAGCGCCATGGGCGGAACCGCCGATCCAGCGTGATGGGTTCCATCGCACGATCATGCCGCGTGCGCATGGCTCTAACCACCGGACGCCGTAAGCGAGCGCTCCGGCAGGCATTGCTCGGCGGCGAGGGGCGTCGAGATCATGCCGCTTCCAGGCCGTCGGAGGGGAATCAGCAATGACCATCTTTGGCCATCCATGCCAGGTCTCCTGACAGGTCAGAGCCACAGTCGTCCGATTTGATCGATTACGCCCCGCGCCTGTCACGCGACGGCAAGGCCATCATCGCCGTCGGCAACCCCGACACCGCCCGGCACACCGCGGTCTGGGTGCCCGGCTTGGGCACCATCCTCGACAGCACCCGCGGCAACGTCGAACGGGTGCTGCACCTCCGGGAGGCGGCCGACCGGCTCACCCCGGGCCAGGCCGGCGATGTCGCCACCGTCATGTGGCTCGGGTACGACGCCCCCGAGACAGACCTGTCCGTGGCTTTCGAGGAACGCTCACGACAGGGCGCCGGCCCGCTGCTCCGCTTCGTCGACGGCCTCCACGCCACCCACGCCGACGGGCAGTATCACGTCACCGCCGTCGGTCACTCGTACGGCTCCACCGTGGTCGGCGAAGCCGCCCTCAGCGGTCAGTTCCGCGTCGACGACATCGTCACCGCCGGCAGCCCCGGTACCCACGCCAGCAGGCCGACCAACTCATGGCCGACCCCCGCCACGTCTGGGCCGGCTCCGCCGACGACGACCCCGTCTCCGAACCCGTCAACAACCCGTACTCCCGGGCGGCAGACGTCGGCAGCCAACGCACGCTCCTCGGCGGCGCCGTCGATGCCGGCCTGGCCGCCTACGACCACGGACATGGGCCCAGCCCGCACTACGACGGCTTCGGAGCAACCGCTACACCGTCGACACCCACGGACACAGCGACTACTGGAACGAGAACAGCGTCAGCATCCGCAACCAGGCACGGGTCATCATGGGCAGGTACAGCCTCACCCAACTCGACCACGGCCGGGCGCCCTCCCGATCTCGCCACTCAGGAGCCCTGATGAAGACACGCACGCGTGCCTGCCTGGCGGCTGTTCTCGTCATCGCCACCGCGACGGCCTGCAGCCCGGGCGAGAAGAAGGAGCAGCCGACCGACATGAAGAGCGCCAGCGAGGCCGAGATCACCGGGCAGGTCAACCAGTACGCCAACCAGGTGGCCGCCCTCGTCGGAAACCCTCTCTTCAACCCCGCCACCAGTTCTGCCCCGTGCAGCGGCCGAGGCGGCGAGCTGGACGAGAAGATCCGCACCGTCCAGGGCGCCTACAACGTCAACCTCGCGGCAGGCCGGCACGTGGACACCCTGGCCCGCATCCGTGAGCAATGGCGTGCGCAGGGCTGGACCATCACCGAGGACGTCACCTCGTCCAACGGGAGAGAAGGAGCCCTCGCCGCCAAGACCACCCCCGACGGCTACTCCCTCAGCCTGACCAGCACCAGCCCCCCGACGGCCCTCGCGCTCCTGGTCAACTCGCCCTGCTACCGATCAACCGACCCCCTCTGACGCCGCCACCCAAGCTGAGGGCCCTCGGCGCGGGCCTGGCGGCGGCGCGTACCGCCGTTACGGGCCGCCCGCGCTCACGGCGTGACTGCTGAGTCGGCCGGGCAACCCGGGCAAGCTGAACGGATCGCGAGAGGTGGTCGGTGATCTCCCACGGCGTGCAGGTCGCCCTTCCGTGTGGCGAGTGCGGATCTGCGATGACATGCGACTTGGCGCAGCGCGTCGTCCGGGACCGGCTGCACTGGACCGCTGAGTGTCATTGCCCCCACTGCGGCTCAGCCGTCGAGACATGCGGATGGGATGACACCCCCGCCGAGATCCGCGATGCCTTGATCGCAGGCTGCGGATCCGCGCGCCTCACCGTCGAAGGCATGACGGGACCTGATCGCGTGGCGTTGCTGAAGGTCTTCCGTGATGCCGGAGCGTCGTTGTCGGGGGCGAAGACGGCGGCTGAGCGTGCGGTCACTACCGGCATCGAGGGGACTCGGGTGGAGCTTGAGTTGCTGGTGCAGCGGCTCGGAAGGAGCAAGATCACCGCGATCGTCACCGGCGGCGATAACTGCTGACCGGGTGAAGCATCAGGCAAGGTCGAAGTGTCAACCATCATCCGAGACTGGTCATTGCCGACGAGCGGGCTGTCCGTCACGAGACGTGCTCGACACTTGCGTCCCACCAGATGCTTGACGTCCCGTCGGCGACTGGGCCCTTCGTCCCGGATGCGTTTGCCCAGGTGAGCGGGCAGTTGGTCGCAAGGTGCGGGTGATGGAAGATAGGTGAATGCGTGTGCGGAGTCGCAACAACGTGACGGTGACCGGCCGGGAGGACGGTCCCACCGTCGTGCTCGCGCACGGCTTCGGCTGCGACCAGCACATGTGGCGCCACGTCACCGCTGAAATCGGACAATGGGCCCGGGTGGTGCTGTTCGACCACGTCGGGTCGGGCAAGGCCGATCCGGCGGCCTGGGACGCCGACCGGTACGCCTCCCTGGACGGCTACGCCGATGACGTGCTGGGCATCTGCGAGGACCTGGACCTCCGTCAGCCGATCTTCGTCGGCCACTCGGTCAGTTCGAGCATCGGTGTCCTCGCGGCGAACCGCGAGCCGGACCGCTTCTCCGCACTCGTCCTGGTCACCCCGTCACCGTGCTACATCGATGACGGAGACTACCGAGGCGGTTTCACCCGCGATGACATCGACGAGTTGCTCGAGTCGCTCGACAGCAACTACCTCGGCTGGTCGTCGAGCATGGCCCCCCTGATCATGGGCAATCCGGAGCGGCCGGAGCTGGGTGAGGAGCTGACGGCAAGTTTCTGCCGGACGGACCCGGCAATGGCGCGGGTGTTCGCCCGCGCCACGTTCCTGTCCGACAACCGGGCCGACCTCGCCGCGGTCAAGGTTCCCACCCTGATCCTGCAATGCGCCCAGGACGCCATCGCGCCGCCTGAGGTCGGCGCGTACGTGCACGCGCAGATCGCCGGAAGCCGGCTGGTCACCCTGGACGCGACCGGGCACTGCCCGCAGTTGAGCGCGCCGGAGGCCACGGCCGCAGCGATCACGTCGTTCATCAGGGCCGCTTACCGGTGACCGCCGCTGCCGGGCGTGATCCTTTCGGCCAAGATCCGAGCGATGACGGAAGCGCCCGGTCGAGCGAGGTGGAGTTCCCTTCCCTGCTCGAGGACGACCTCGAAGACCTGTACGAGAACGCGCCCTGCGGGAACCTGTCCACCCTCCTGGACGGCACCATTGCAAAGATCAACGGCACCCTGCTGGCATGGCTCGGCTACACCCGCGAGGAACTCGTCGGCCGGCGCCGTTTCAGCGACCTGCTCACCGGCGGGGGCCGCATCTATCACGAGACCCACTTCGCGCCCGTGCTGGCCTTGCAGGGCGAGATCCGCGGTGTCGCCCTGGACCTTCGCGCCAAGGACGGTGCCCGCTTGCCGGTCCTCGTCACCTCCGTCGTCAAGGCCGGCGGCGATGGGCGACCCCCACTCATCCGCACGGCCATCTTCGATGCCAGCGAACGCCGCAGCTACGAACGAGAGCTCCTCGACGCCCGCCGAGCCGCGGAGCGCGAGGACGAACGGCTCCGGCGGCTCGTCGGCAAACTGCAACGAAGCCTGCTCCCCGCCACGCTGCAGACCCCGCCCGGACTCGAAAGCGCCGCGTACTACCGGATGGCCTCCACCGACGAAGTCGGCGGCGACTTCTACGACCTGTTCCCCCTCGACGACGGCCGCTGGGGATTCTTCCTGGGAGATGTCAGCGGCAAGGGCGTCGAGGCGGCCGCCGTCACCGCCCTGGCCCGCTACACGTTGCGCGCCGCCACCGTCTACACCCCCGACCCCGCCGCCGCGCTGCAGAACCTCAACACCGTGCTCTGGCAGGAGTACCGCGCGGACGCGCGCTACTGCACCGTCGTCATCGGCATCCTCACCCCCACACCGACCGTCGGCGGGTTCACCGCGGTCATCGCCAGCGGCGGACACCCCGAACCACTGCTGCTGAGGGCCGACGGCTCGGCCGACTACCAGTGCACGAAGGGCCGCATCGTGGGGGCCTTCCCGAACTCCCGATACACCAACACCACCGTCGCAGCGGGCCCCGGCGACACGTTGCTGCTCTACAGCGACGGACTCACCGAGGCCCGTACCGCCGGTAGTGAGACCCCCGACGGCCGTTACGGCACCGCGGCCCTCGCCCGCTTCGCCGCCGACCTCGCACCGACCAGCGCCGGCGCCGCCGTCAGCGCAGTCACCGAACTGCTCGGTACCTTCGGTGCCGGGCTGACCGACGACACCGCCGTCATGGCCATCAGCGCCCCACCCGGCCAGTCCACCGGCACACAGCGTTGAATCGTTCGTGACATCAGCTCCACAGGGCCCGGCCGGTAACCTCCCCGTCGGTCCCCTACAGCGGATACGTCCGGGCCACCGCCAGCATCTCCGAGCTGTGCGAGCCGGCCACGCCCACGTCCGCCGGGCGAGGCCGGAAGCCCGGCAGCCCGTCGAGGCCGTCGCTGACGTCCATGACCCGGATCCGGGCCTGCTCGCCCTTGCGCAGCAGCTTCAGGGTGACCTCGATTCCCTGCGACGGGGGCGCGTGGAAGGTCAACCCCGCGGTCCACGGCGGGTTGGGCGGCGGCCCGGAAAGCTCGATCGTCCGGCCTTCCGCCTCGGCGTTCAGCACCTCCGCGCTATCTGCGTCCAGGTGCATCGTGAGCAGGCGGACCTGCCGCTGGGGGATCACCCGCAGCCGCAGCAGGCGTACGTCGCCGTCGGCCGTGTCGCTCACCACCTCCAGCTTCGGGGCGGGCAGGTCGGCCGGCTGCGCGGGCCCCGAGCGCAGTTCCGCGTCGTCCAGGCCGGGGAACTCGCCGCCGACCCGGGCCACGCCGCCCACGTACTGCGCCGTCCAGGGCTGCGGGTCCTCCTCGTGGCTGAGCCAGCGCGCCTGCCGGGTGTCGGCGTCCATGGCGTACATCAGATGGGTCGGCGCGGGGTGCGCGGCGTCGAAGCGGTCGACCGCCAGCCCCACCCCGGCGAGCACCGCCGCCGCCAGCGCGGCGGCGCCGACCGGCAGCGCGCCCAGCCTCCGGGCGCGGAGCGCGCGCAACCCCCGGTCCCCGCCGGCCTGCGGGTGCAGCAGGTCGACCACCGGGAGCGCGGCCAGGCCGAGCAGCACCGCGAAGAGGGCGGCGACCCCGCCCATCGCCATGCCCAGCGCGGGGAAGAGCAGCACCACGGTGGGCAGCAGGACGACCACGCCCACCGCCGCGGCCGCGGTCACCGCGACCACCGGCCACGGCCCGTCGAGCCTGGTGCTCAGCGCGACGAAGCCGGCGACGACGCCGGCCAGGGCGGGCAGGACGACCAGGTACGACCCGCCCGGCGCGAACACCGACAGCGGCACCCCGAGCAGGGCCAGCCAGGCCAGCCCGCCGATCGCCAGCGCCATCGGCCCGGCCCAGCGCCGCAGCAGCGCGTACCAGCCGAGGAGCACCGCCGCGGCGAGCGCCACCACGGCCAGCCGGTACCAGGTCGGCCGGTACGGGTCGAGCAGCTCGCCGTGGCCGGGGCGGACAGCCGTGAGGCCCGCCCAGAACAGCTGGGCGGCAAGCGGGGCGAGCACCATCGGCACCAGCGCCAGGCCGAAGCCGGCGAACAGGCGGCCGGCGGTGGTCCGGCCCCGGGACCGGGCGAACCAGCCCAGCCCGAGGACGCCGATCACCGCGGCCAGCGTCAGCGGCCAGGTCAGCCGGCCCGGATAGTGGGCCAGCCCACCCGGCACCGGGAAGTAGGTGGCGTCGTCGGCGGACCAGAGGGCCGGCAGGTCGGACCGGCCCAACGCCCGGGCCAGGCCGAGCGCGTTGTCACCGTGCTGCTGGAGACTGGCCCGGTCCATCATTGCGGGGGTGTCCAGGGGCGTGTGGTAGATCGCGCCGCCGTCGATGTAGGCCGAGTTCAACCCGATGAAGCGCGGCCGGTCGTCGAGGTCGTACTGGTCGCGGAACGGGGTGAAGTCGGTGTCGTTCGGCAGCAGCCGGTAGATCTCCACCGCGAAGGAGGTGCCCACCGGATGTGGCGCCGCCCGACCGAAGACCTCCACCAGGTCCGCGTTGTTCCGCGACGTCTCGAACATGATCACCGGCCCGGTCGAGCCGCGCGCCTCGAGGTTGAGCACCACCCCGCCGTCCTTCGCCAGCGGGTGACTGGAGACGAAGGCCGACGCGCCGCAGAGGCACGCCTCCTCGGCGTCCGTGAGCACGAAGACGATGTCGTTACGGGGGCGGGGGCCGGTGGTCAGCGCGCGGGCCACCTCCAGGATGGTGGAGGTGCCGGCGCCGTCGTCGTTGCCGCCCGGCCCGGTCTGCACCGAGTCGTAGTGCGCGACCAGGAAGACCCGGCCGGTCGGGTCCGTACCCGGAAGACGGGCGATGACGTTGCGGACCCGGCCCATCGAGTGGTTGCCGTTGCCCCGCTGAAGCTGGCCGGCCTCCCGGGCGACCGTGTCCTGCACCTCGGTCTCCAGGCCCAGCCCGCGCAGCGCGCCCACCAGGTGCTCGCGTACCTGATCGTTGGCCGGGCTGCCGGCGGCGTGCGGGCGGGCGGCGACCGTCTGCACCGTCCGGTACGCCCGCGCGGCGCTGAACTCGCCGGCCGGCGCGTCCGCCGGACGCGGCGCCGGGGTGCGCAGGTCGAGCAGGACGGCGGCACCGACCGCGAGGAGGGCGGCCAGCGCGGCGACGGCGGCCAGGGCCCGCCGGCGCGGCCGGGCGAGCGCCCGGTCGGCGGCGCGGGCCGCACGGGTGCCCCCGGCGGACTCCTCGGCGGCGGGAACTACGGGTGCGCCCACGGCGGACTCCTCGGGGGTGGGGCAGAAGGGTGGGCATCATCCTGCACCCCGCCGGGGTGAGCCGCGACACCCTGGGCCGATCCGTAACGCTCGTTCCCGCCCGACCGCTGTCCGTGTGACGGCCTTGCCCGGGTACGCCCGTGCCGCCGCGGCCGTGTTGTGTGCGACCGTTGTCTAATACAGGATCAGCGGGGCACTCGGAAGGAGCCCGACATCACCAGCGAACTCCCGCGTCTCGCGGCGGTGACCCGGCCGCACCGGGGGCCCGGCATGGCCGGTCCCTCCGTCGCGCCGTACCCGCAGGGGGGCCTCGGGCCGAACCCGAACCTGCCGCCCGGCGAGCGGCTGCGGGTTCTGCTGGTCGAGGACGACGAGGGCGACGCCTTCCTGGTCGGCGAGCTGCTCGCCGAGACCAACTCGATGATCGACCTGCTGGTCGCCACCAGCCTCAGCGAGGCCCGGCAGCGGGTGGCCGGCGTGGACTGCGTACTGCTCGATCTCGGGCTGCCCGACGCGCAGGGCCTGGACGGGCTGCGCAAGGTGCTGGAGATGTCCAGCGGCGCCGCGGTCTGCGTGCTGACCGGCCGCTCCGACGAGCACCTGGGCATCGTCGCGGTCGCCGAGGGCGCCCAGGACTACCTGGTCAAGGGCCAGGTCGACGGGGTGCTGCTGACTCGGGCGCTGCGCTACGCGGTGGAACGCAAGCGGGCCGACGAGAACGCCCGGCGGCTGCGTGAGGTGGAGCTGCGCCAGGCCGAGTCCGCCCGCCTGGAGCGCGGCCTGCTGCCCCAGCCGCTGATGAGCACCGACGAGGTGGCGGTGCACACCTTCTACCGCCCGGGCCGGCACGCGGCCCTGATCGGCGGGGACTTCTTCGACGTGGTGCAGACCCGGCCCGACCGGGTCGACCTGATCGTCGGCGACGTCTGCGGGCACGGCGTGGACGAGGCCGCGCTCGGCGTCGAGCTGCGGGTCGCCTGGCGGGCGCTGATCCTCGCCGGGGTCGCCGACGACGACGTGCTGCCCGCCCTGGAACAGGTGCTGATGAGCGAGCGCCGGCTCCAGGAGATCTTCGCCACCGTCGCCACCGTACGGCTGGACCTGCGCGGCAACCGGGCCACGGTCCGGCTGGCCGGGCATCCGCCGCCGCTGCTGCTCTCCGGGGGCAAGGTCGCGCCGGTCCCGGCCCGCGGCGGCCTGCTCCTCGGCGTACGACCCCGCCGCCCCGTAGCGTTCGACCTGGAGTTCGAGACCGATGACTGGTCCCTGTTGATGTACACCGACGGCCTGATCGAGGGACGGGTGGACGACGGCGACGACCGGTTGGACGTGCCGGGGCTGGTCGGCCTGCTGGAAGAGCCGGCCAACCAGGCGGTGCCGCTGGCCGAGCTGCCGGCCTGGCTGGTCGGCCGGGCCGAGCAGATCAACGGTGGTCCGCTCGCCGACGACGTCGCCATGCTGCTGGTGACCCGGGGCGGTGGCCGGTGAACTCGTACCGCCAGGGCTGGACCCTGCGCCGGCGGGTCAGCGTGCTGCTCACGGTGGTCGTGACGCTGCTGATCGGGCTCGCCGCGGCGGAGGCCGCGCTGGCGGCCAAGACCCGGCAGAACATGGACGCGGTGCTGGTGAAGACCGGCCCGCTGCGGGTGCAGGGCCAGGAACTGCTCAACGCCCTGCTCGACCAGGAGACCGCCGTCCGGGGGTACGCGGTCAGCGCCGACCGCGCCGACCTGGCCCCGTACGAGAGCGGCCTGCAGCAGGAGCAGGACACCGTCAGCAGGATGAAGGCGCTGATCGGTGATTATCCCGACGTGCAGCGCGCGCTGTCGGTGGTGGAGCAGCAGGCCACCGACTGGCGCACCACCGTCGCCCAGCCGGTGATCACCACGACTGAGCGGGACGGCACGGCGGCCGGCCAGGCGCTCATCACCGACCAGGCGCGGGCGCAGTTCGAGCAGGTCCGGGCCTCGGTCGGTACGCTCCAGGCCGAGATCCTCAGCGAGCGGCAACGCACCGCCGCCAAGGTCTACGAGACCAGCAACATCCTGGTGGTCCTGCTGATCATCGCGGCGGTGGTGGTGGCGGTGGCCGGCTCGGTGCTGCTGCTCTCGCTCGACCGGATGGTGATCAAGCCGCTGACTGGGCTGGCGCAGCAGATCCGCGAGGTCGCCGAGGGTGACTACCAGCACCGCATCGCCGGTTCCGGGCCGCCGGAGTTCCAGCAGCTCGCCGAGGACGTCGACGCGATGCGGCAGAAGATCGCCCGGGAACTCGCCGAGGTACGTGAGGCGCGCGAGAGCATCGAGTGGGTCAACAGCCAGCTCCAGAAGCAGGCCGAGGAACTCACCCGCTCCAACCGCGACCTGGAGCAGTTCGCGTACGTGGCCTCGCACGACCTGCAGGAGCCGCTGCGCAAGGTGGCGAGCTTCTGCCAGCTGCTCCAGCGCCGCTACGCCGGCCAGCTCGACGAGCGGGCCGACCAGTACATCGCCTTCGCCGTCGACGGCGCGCAGCGGATGCAGCGCCTGATCAACGACCTGCTGGCCTTCTCCCGGATCGGCCGGCTCACCACCGGTTTCACCGAGGTCGACCTCAACAAGGTGATGGGCGACGTGGCCGGGCAGACCGAGGCCGCCCGCCAGTACGCCGACGCCGAGCTGACCTGGGAGGACATGCCGGTCATCCGCGGCGAGGAACCGCTGCTGACCAACCTGCTGGCCAACCTGGTCAGCAACTCGATCAAGTTCCGCCGCCCGGACGTCACGCCGAAGGTGCGCGTCTCCGCCCGGCTCGTCGACGACGAGTGGGAGATCACCTGCCAGGACAACGGCATCGGGATCGAGCCGGAGTTCGCCGACAAGATCTTCGTGATCTTCCAGCGGCTGCACGCCAAGGACGCGTACCCGGGCACCGGCATCGGCCTGGCGATCGTCAAGAAGATTGTCGAGTACCACGGTGGCCGGGTCTGGGTGGACACCGGCACCGAGGAGGGCACCGCGATCCGCTTCACGCTGCCGGCGCTCCCCGAGGACGTCGAGGCGGCCCGGGCCGCGGCAGCGGCGGACGCCGACGCGGTCACGGGCGCGGAGCCGGCCGGGGACGCCACCGGCGCGGTGGCCGACGCCGACGGTACGCCGGAGGGCACCGCGCCGGCGGTGGGTCGGCAGCCGGACGGGCCGACGGGCGTGGACTCGCCCGGGACGGCGCCGGAGCACGGTACAACGGGTGGCATGAGGGAGACGGTAAGATGACCGCGCCGGCGGACGGCAAGAGCCCGATCGAGGTCCTGCTGGTCGAGGACGACCCGGGTGACGTGTTGATGACCCAGGAGGCGTTCGACGAGCACAAGCTGCGCAACCGGCTCACCGTGGTCTCCGACGGCGCCGAGGCGCTGGCCTACCTGCGCCGCGAGGACCCGTACGCCGACGCGGTGACGCCGGACCTGATCCTGCTCGACCTGAACCTGCCCCGCCGGGACGGCCGCGAGGTCCTGGAGGAGATCAAGGAGGACGAGCAGCTCCGTCGCATCCCGGTCGTGGTGCTCACCACCTCCCAGGCCGACGAGGACATCCTGCGCAGCTACCAGCTGCACGCCAACGCCTACGTGACCAAGCCGGTCGACTTCGAGCGCTTCATCTCGGTGGTCCGGCAGATCGACGAGTTCTTCGTCAGCGTGGTCAAGCTTCCTCCGCGTGGCTGACCGGCTGCGGGACGACGTCGGCGACCTGCTGCGGGAGACCGCGGCACAGGTCGTGCTGCCCCTGTTCCGCCGACTCGACGACAGCGAGGTCACCGAGAAGGCCCCCGGCGACCTGGTCACGGTCGCCGACCGGCGGGCGGAGGAGAAGATCTCCGCCGCCCTGCGCCGGCTGCGTCCCGGCTCGGTGGTGGTTGGCGAGGAGGCGGTCGCCGACGACCCGTCCCTGCTGGACCACCTGCGCGGCGACGGCGACGTCTGGCTGGTCGACCCCGTCGACGGCACCGGCAACTTCGCCGCCGGCCGGCGCCCGTTCGCGCTGATGGTCGCGCTGCTCACCGACGGCGAGCCGGCGGCCGCCTGGGTGCTCGACCCGCTGGCGGAGACGCTGGCGGTGACCGTCGCCGGGGAGGGCACCCTGCTCGACGGCCGGCCGGTGCGCACCGCCGAGGGCGTACCGCCGCTCGGCGCGCTGCGCGGCACCGCGATGACCCGGTTCCTTCCGCCGGAGACCCGGCGGAGCGCCGAGGCGGGCGGGGAGCGGATCGGCGAGCTGCTGCCCGGGCAGCACTGTGCCGGCCGCGAGTACCTGGACCTGCTCACCGGCGCCCAGCAGTTCGTGCTCTTCTGGCGGACCCTGCCCTGGGACCACGCCCCGGGCGTGCTGCTGGTGCGGCAGGCCGGCGGGGTGGCCCGCCGGTTCGACGGGGCCGAGTACCACCCGGCCGACGACGACAAGGGGCTGCTGGTCGCCGCCGACGAGCGGACCTGGCACGAGGTCCGCGCCGCCCTGCTCGGCGACTGACCCCGGGCACCACCCCCTCCTCGGCCCGCGCTTTGCGGCGTGTCGGGGTGTCGGCGCGGCGGGATGGCCCGACACGCCGCATTCGGGGGTGGTGGGTCGCCCCCGCTCCGTCGGGCCGTGGCGGGGGCACGCTTTGCGGCATGTGGGGGTGTCGGCGCCGCCGGATGGCCCGACACGCCGCAAACGGGGTGGATCACCACGGCGCCGACGACACGGCGGCTCTCGCGGCGCTCTGCGACCGCGTCGGGACGCTGTGTCGACGATCGATGCCGCAGGCGGTCGCGGGCCTGGTCAACCGGCCTGGGTCCGGTATCGTGTCCGGCGGTCGTCGCCCGTGGGCCCACCCCCTGGTGCCCGGCGGGCCACCGCCGCGCCGCCGTCCCCCCGGCGGCCGAGGGAAGGACACTGTCGTGCCGAGGACCAGCCTCACCCGGCCGCGCGCCCGCCGGCCGCTGATCGTGTTGCTCGCCGTCGTGGCGCTCCTGCTCGGCGTCGGCGCCGTGCCGGCCGCCGCGGAGCCGAACGAGGGCGGCACCAAGAAGCTCCGGGAGGCGCTGGAGGCCGCCGCCAAGGGCCACATTGAGGCCAAGGCCAAGCTGGACAATTCCAAGCGCCGCCAGGCCGCCCTGACCGGCGAGCTGAAGACGGTCGAGGGGCGGCTGGTCGGGCTGAACGCCCAGGTCGGCGAGGTCGCCGCGCAGTCGTACCGGCTGGGCCGGCTCACCACCGCCACGGCGCTGCTCAACAGCGCCAGCCCGCAGGTGCTGCTGGAGCGCGCCGCCGAGCTGGACGTGATGGGCCAGCGGGACGCCAAGCGGCTGCGCGAGCTCGCCGAGGCCAAGCAGGCCGCCGCCCAGGCCAAGGCGGCCATCGACAACGAGGTACGCGAGCAGCAGAAGCAGCTCGCCGCGCTGGCCAAGCGGAAGCGCGACGCCGAGCGGGCGCTCGCCACGGTCAGCTCCGGTGCGAGTGCCGGCTTCAGCGGCGGCTCCCGCTCGGCCAGCCCGGCGCCGCGCAACTCGGACGGCTCCTGGCCGTCGGAGTCCTGCTCGGTCAACGACCCGACCACCGACGGCTGCATCACCCCGCGCACCCTGCACGCGCTGCGGCAGGCCCAGGCCGCCGGCTACAAGCGGCACGTCTCCTGCTTCCGCAGTGGCGGCGGCGGTGAACACCCCAAGGGCCGGGCCTGCGACTTCTCCGCCGCCACCGGCGGGTTCGAGGACCGCACCGCCACCGGCGGGGACAAGGCGTACGGCGACAGCCTGGCGAACTACTACAAGAACAACGCCAGCCGGCTCGGCGTGCTCTACGTGATCTGGTACCGGCAGATCTGGATGCCGAACACCGGCTGGCGGTCGTACAGCGGTTCCGGCAGCCCGGCGGCGGACCACACAAACCATGTTCATCTTTCGATGTACTGACCCGGAGCACCAGGAACGCTGCGTACCATCGCGACGGTGAGCAGCTCATCGTCCGACGTCGTGGTCACCCCGGCTTCCGCCGGCCCGGCCACCCGCGCGTTGCCCAACGGGCTCGCCGCGTTCCTGGTCTTCCTCTCCAGCGGCGCCGTGCTGGTGCTGGAGACGGTCTCGCTCCGCCTGGTCGGCCCGTACGTCGGGGTGACCCTCCAGGTCACCAGCTCGGTGATCGGCATCGCGCTGGCCGCCATCGCGTACGGGGCGTGGACGGGTGGCTGGCTGGCCGACCGGCGGGACCCGCGGGGCCTGCTGGCCCCGGCGCTGGTGCTGGCCGGCATCGCCACCGCGATCACCCTGCCGGTGGTCCGCTACGCCGGTGAGGTGCTGCGCGGCGGCGCGGCCAGCGCCATCCTGCTGCTCACCGCGCTCGCCGTCTTCGTACCGGCGGCCCTGCTCGCGGCGGTCACCCCGCTGGTGGTGAAGCTGCAACTGGCCGACCTGCGCCGCACCGGGCAGGTGGTCGGGCGGCTCTCCGGCATCGGCACGCTGGGCGGCATCACCGCCACCCTGGCCACGGGTTTCGTGCTGGTGGCGGCGCTGCCCAGCACGGCCATCCTGATCGCGCTGGCGGCGCTGCTCGGGGTCACCGGTCTCGCCCTCGGGCTCTACCTGCGCCGCCAGGAGGGCGCCGGGCTGCCCGGTGCGACCCGGACGAAGGCGACGCTGGCGGTGCTCGGGCTGCTCGGGGCGGGGCTGAGCGCGGTCGCCCCGAACCCGTGCGACGTGGAGACGGCGTACCACTGCGCGCGGGTGGCCGAGGACCCGTCCCGGTCCGGCGGGCGGGTGCTCTACCTCAACTCGGCCGAGCACTCGTACGTGGACCTGGCCGACCCGACCCACCTGGAGTACGCGTACACGAAGTGGATCGGCGCGGCGGCGGACGTGGCCGCGCCGGCGGGGCGGCGGCTGGACGCCCTGCACGTCGGCGGCGGGGGCTTCACCATGCCGCGCTACCTGAGCGCGACCCGTCCCGGTACCGACAACGTGGTCTTCGAGATCGACGGCGAGCTGGTGGAGCTGGACCAGCGGCTGCTGGGCGTACGGCCGGGGCCGGGGTTGCGCGCGGTCGTGGGCGACGCCCGGATGCTGGTCGGCGGCGAGTCCACCGACAGCCGGGACTTCGTCGTCGGGGACGCCTTCGGTCACCTGGTGGTGCCCTGGCACCTGGCCACCCGCGAGATGGCCGCCGAGGTCCGCCGGGTGCTGCGGCCCGGCGGGATGTACGTGCAGAACGTCATCGACTACCCGCCGGGCCGCTTCATCCGCAGCGAACTGGCCACGGTGGCCGCCGAGTTCCGCCACGTCGCGCTGGTCGCCCCCGCCGCGGCGATCGCCGGCCGGCAGGGTTCCAACTTCCTCATCGTCGCCTCGGACGCCCCGCTGCCGGTGGACGCCCTCACTGCGCGGCTGGGCCGCCTCGACGCGGTGCCGGACCTGCTCACCGGCGCCGAGCTGGCCGCCTTCGTCGGCGACGCGCTGGTCCTCACCGACGACTTCGCCCCGGTGGACCAACTGCTCGCGACAGCCTGATCGGGTGATTTCACTGACCGATTACGACCAGCGAGGTGTAGCCGGGGCGGTCCCGGGCAACACGTCCGACCATGGGTGGAGAAATCCGGAACGGCGCGCAGCTGCTGGGTGAGCGGTACCGGTTGGTCGAGCAGCTCGGCGCGGGTGGCATGTCCGTGGTGTGGCGGGGCTACGACGAGGTGCTCGGCCGGCAGGTCGCGGTCAAGGTGCTCGCCTCGCGGCTCGCCGCCGACAAGGCGTTCCGGCACCGGATCCGGATCGAGGCGCAGGCCGCCGCCCGGCTCTGCCACCCCAACATCACCAACGTGTACGACTACGGCGAGTCCGAGCAGGTCGGGCTGACCGTGCCGTACGTCGTGATGGAGCTGGTCGACGGCGCGCCGCTGACCGCCCGGCTCGGCCGGGACGGCAAGCTGGCCTGGCGCGAGGCGGTCACCATCGCCGCCGAGGTCACCTCCGCGCTGGCCACCGCGCACGCCCGGGGCGTGGTCCACCGCGACGTCACCCCCGGCAACGTCATGCTGACCTCCACCGGGGTGAAGGTCGTCGACTTCGGCATCTCGGCGCTGGTCGGGGAGAGCGAGAAGGGCCCGGACGGGACGCTGCTCGGCACCCCCGCCTATCTGGCTCCGGAGCGGCTGGACAACGGCCAGGTCTCCCCGGCCACCGACGTGTATGCGGTCGGGCTGCTGCTCTACCGGATGCTGACCGGCCGGCTGCCCTGGCAGGCCAGCACCACCACGGAGATGCTGCGGGCGCACATGTACAACGACCCGGAGCCGATGCCGGAGGTGCCGGGGCTGCCCGACGAGGTGGCCGAGCTGGCGCACCGCTGCCTGGCCAAGCGCCCGGAGGACCGGCCGACCACCGCCGAGCTGGCCCGTACCCTGGCCGAGGCGGCCGGGATGATCCCGGCCGTGCCGGTCTCCCCGGCGCCTGGCACCCTCGACCCGGCGTTGCTGGCCAACGCCGGTACCACGATCCTGCCTTGGTCGGCCGACACCGACGCGCTGCCGTTCTCCGGCCGTACCCGCAACCGCCGGGCGGCGGCCCGGCGGCGCCGGGTGGAGGCCGGGGTGGCCGCCGCCGGGCTGGTCGCGGTCACCGCGGCGATGTGGGGAGTGACCTCGAAGACGCCGGCCAGCGGCGGCGTCGACCAGCCCACCGAGGCGCGGATGGGGCTGGAGCAGTCGACCCCCTGCGAGGTCGAGTACGCGTTGCGCAGCGATTCCGGCAAGGACTTCGCCGCCCAGTTGACGCTGACCAACCGCGGTACCCGCGAGCTGCGCGACTGGACGATGAGCTTCGCCTTCCCCGGCCAGCAGACGGTCACCACCGCCGGCCCGACGGTGCGGCAGGAGGGCAAGATGGTCCGGGTCACCCCGGCCACCGGCCGGGAGTCGCTGGCGCCGGGGGCGTCCGAGAAGATCGCGCTGTCCGGCCGGTACACCGGTGGCAACCCGCTGCCGCTGGAGTTCAAGATCGGCGAGAACGCCTGCGGGGTACGGGTCTCCGGGGTGGCCGGGATGACGCCGGGAGCCGCCCCGGCGACGAAGGCCCCGACGACGAAGGCGCCCACGGTGAAGGCACCGCCGATAAAGGCCTGGTCGAAGAGCACGGCGACCTCCTCGGGCAGTGGCGCATCGGGCTCCACGAAGGCGAAGTCCGGCAGCTCCGGCAAGGGCAAGGGGTCGGGTGACGGCAAGGGAAAAGGCGGGAAGTAGCGGCGGGGAAGGGAGGCAAGGGTAAGGGCAAGGGCAGGAAGTGACCGGTCAGCCGAGGGTGGCGAAGCGCTGCACCTGGTCGATCGTGCCCTCCACGATCAGCACGCTGCGCGCGACGAGCACGGTGTCCGCGGTGGCGTAGCGGAACGGTTCGCCGGGCAGCTTCGCGCCGACCACCATCACGCCGTAGCGCTCGGGCGGGGCCAGCTCGCGCAGCGACCGGCCGACCAGGGACGGCGGCACCGGCACCTTGGCGATGGCGAAGTCGTCGCCGAACTCGATGAAGTCGAGCATCCGGCTGACGATCAGGTGCGCCACCCGTTCCCCGGTCTCCACCTCGGGGAAGATCACGTGGTGGGCGCCGACCGAGGACAGGATCTTCGCGTGCCGGTTCGAGTTGGCCCGGGCCCAGATCTGCGGCACACCGACCTCGGCCAGCGCCAGGACGGTCAGCACGCTCGCCTCCACCGACGCGCCGATCGCGACCACCGCCCGCTGGAAGTCGCCCACGCCCAACTGCCGCAGCGCCTCCTCCTCGGTCGAGTCCGCCTGCACCACCCGGGGCAGGCGGGGCGCCCAGCGCTGGACCCGGTCCAGGTTCCGGTCGATGGCGAGCACCTCGTGGTCGAGCCGGGCCAGTGCCTCGGCCAGGTGGGAGCCGAGCCGGCCCAGCCCGATCACCGCGATGTCGCCGACCTGCACCTTCTTAGCCGACAATGGGTTGCTCCTTCGGGTAGCGGTACAACCGGCGCCGGGTGTTCAACGCGATCGCCGAGCCGATGGCGAGCGGCCCGACGCGGCCGATGTACATCAGGGCGGTCATCAGGTACTGGCCCGGTTCGGGTAGTCGCTGGGTGAGCCCGACCGACAGGCCGGTGGTGCTGAAGGCCGAGGTCACCTCGAACAGCGACTCGTTGAACCGGACGCCTTCGGTGATCAGGATCAGTCCGACGGTGCCGGCGACCACGAGCGCGACGCTGAGCAGCGCGATGGTCAGCGCCTGCCGCTGGCTCGACCCGGCGATGCGCCGCCGGCCCATCGTGACGTCCGGCTCTCCGCGTACCTCCGCCCACATCACGAAGGCGAGCAGGAAGAACGTGGAGACCTTGATGCCGCCGGCGGTGCTGGCGCTGCCGCCGCCGATGAACATCAGCGCGATGAGCAGGGGATAGCTCTCCTCGCTCAACCACTCGATGTTCATCACGTCGAAGCCGCCGGTGCGGCTGAGGGCGATCTGGGTGAACGAGGCGAGCAGCTTGCCGGGCGCGTCGTAGGTGCCGATGGTGCGCGGGTTGCCCCACTCGGCGAGCAGCAGCGCGGCGAAGCCGCCCACCACCAGCACCACGCTGCCCCAGATGGTCAGCTTGGTGGCGACCGCCCAGCGGGCCGGGCGACGCCAGTGCCGGACCGCCTCGAAGAGGGCGGGGAAGCCGAGGCCGCCGATGATCGCGCCGAACGCCAGCGGCAGCGACACCCAGGGATCGCGGGAGAAGGCGAGCAGGCCGTCGGAGTAGAGCGTGAATCCGCCGTTGTTGAAGGCCTGGATGGAGTGGAACGCGCCGGACCAGAGCGCTCGGCCGGGCCGGTAGTCGTACACCAGCCAGAGCCGCCCGCTGATGACCATGGTCATCAGCGCCTCGGTGACGACCACCGTGGTGGCGATGCGGACCAGCAGCCACCTGACGTCGCCGACGCCGTACTCGGCCGTCTCGGCCTGGACCAGCAGCCGGTTGCGGAGCCTGAGCTGCCGGGACACCGCGAGGCTGACCAGGGCCGCGCCGGTGAGGATGCCGAGGCCGCCGATCTGGGTGAGCACGGTGATCATCACGAGCCCGAACCCGTTCCAGTAGTTCGGGGTGTCGGTGACCGCCAGGCCGGTGACCGACACCGCAGAGGTGGCGGTGAACAGCGCGGTGACCAGCGGGGTGTAGCGCTGCTCGCTGGTCGCCCAGGGCAGCATCAGCAGGCCGGTGCCGATCGCGATCGCCACCAGGAATCCGAGCGGCACCAGCCGGACGGGACTGCTGAGGAACCGGCGCACCAGACAATCTTCCGTTTCCCGGCATTTCCGGGTCGGTGAATCGCGTATCCCGCAGGGTTCACCGGGCGGTCAGTCGCCGACCAACTGGCGGTCAGCCCGGGCCGGTCTGCTGGGCGGCGACCACTCGACGACAGGAGACCGCGTTGCGACGTACCCTTTCCGCCCTCGGCCTGGCCGGCGCCCTGCTCGCGGTGGCGGTTGCCGTCCCCGGCTCGGCGTCGGCCCGCCAGGACGCGACCGACCGCGCGGACCAGGCCGGCCGAGACCGGGCCGGCCACCGGCCCATCGTGATCGGCCACCGCGGCGCGAGCGGCTACCGGCCCGAGCACACCCTGGAGGCCTACCGGCTGGCGGTCCGGATGGGCGCCGACTACATCGAGCCGGACCTGGTCTCGACCGCCGACGGCGTGCTGGTCGCCCGGCACGAGAACGAGATCTCGGGTACGACCGACGTGTCGTCCCGGCCGGAGTTCGCCGACCGCCGGGCCACCAAGACCATCGACGGGGTCAAGGTCACCGGCTGGTTCACCGAGGACTTCACCCTCGCCGAGCTGAAGACCCTGCGCGCCAAGGAGCGGCTGCCGCAGGTGCGGGTGGCGAACACCGCCTTCGACGGCCGGTTCGAGGTGCCGACGTTCCAGGAGGTCATCGACCTGGCCCGCGCCGAGAGCCGCCGGCGGGGCCGCACGATCGGTGTCTACCCGGAGACCAAGCACCCCAGCTACTTCGCCGCCATCGGGCTGCCGCTGGAGGAGCCGCTGGTCGCGGTCCTGCGCAAGAACCGGCTGACCCACCGGCACGACCCGGTCTTCGTCCAGTCCTTCGAGACCGCCAACCTGCGCAAGCTGGACACGATGATCGACGTGCCGCTGGTGCAGCTCATGGACGCCGCCGGCCGCCCGTACGACTTCACCGCCGCCGGCGACACCCGCACCTACGCCGACCTGGCCACCCCGGCCGGGCTGGCGTGGATCGCCGACTACGCCGACGGCGTCGGGCTGAACAAGAACCTGATCGTGCCCCGCGACGCCACCGGCAAGCTGCGCGCGCCGACCACGGTGGTCCGGGACGCACACCGCGAGCGCCTGCTCGTGCACGCCTGGACGTTCCGCGCCGAGAACCAGTTCCTCCCGGCCGACTTCCGGATCGGCGCCGACCCGAACGCCCGCGGTGACAGCACCGCCGAGTACGAACTCTTCTACGGCCTCGGCCTGGACGGCGTCTTCGCCGACCACCCCGACACCGCGGTCGCCGCCCGCGCCGGCCTCGCCGCGCGCTGACCGGCCGCGGTCGGTCCATCCCCGCCGGGTACGTCGAGACGGGGTGCCGGGTCATCGACCC
>NZ_JBPQTL010000086.1:0-24589 GCF_051386295.1 Micromonospora sp. URMC 105
GCGGCAGGGGGCGGGACCGCCGCAGGCGGGGGCGGCCGGGCGGGATCACCGCGAGACGCGCGAGGACTAGGCGCGACCCCGCAGGCGGGCAGGACCGCCGCAGGAGCGCGTGGGCCAAGCGGGATTGCCGCAGACGTGCGCGGACCGAGCGGGGCCGCCTGCAGATGCGGCGCGGGCCGGGCGGGGCAGGAGCTCAGGAACGCAGACAGCCTGAAGCCCCGGGCGAGGCCCGGGGCTTCAGGTCAGGTCTGAGGTCGCTCGGTCAGGCCGAGAGCGAGTCGACGCGCTTGGCGATCGCCGACTTCCGGTTCGCCGCCTGGTTGGCGTGGATGACGCCCTTGCTGGCGGCCTTGTCCAGCTTGCGGGCCGCGTCACGCATGAGAACGGTGGCCTTCTCGGCGTCACCGGCCTCCGCAGCCTCCTGGAACTTCCGGATGGCGGTCTTCAGCGACGACTTGACCGACTTGTTACGCAGCCGGCGCTTCTCGTTCTGCCGGTTGCGCTTGATCTGGGACTTGATGTTCGCCACGCGACAGCCTCGTCTTGATAGCTCGGTTTGGTCTGCTTCTGCGCGCGACAAGCAGGCGTCATCGCTGCGCGAAGAGCCAGGTTACCAGGTCGGCCGGGACGAGCCAAAACGACTCAGCTCCAGCCCTGCCCAACGGGCGGCCGGCCCAGCGCACGCTCCCCGCTGAGACCGCCGGTGCACCCGCAGTTGTGGGGAGCCCGCCGGCGGGGCCACGGGGCCGCCGGCGCCGCCGGCGTCACGGCACCGGAGGCGGCGAGAGCCGCGGGCACGGCGCGCCACCATGCTCCCCTCACAGCGGTGCGCGCGCCCACCCGCGAGACCCGCCCGCAGCACCGACGCCGGTGTCGTACCGCGCCGACCGCGTCTGCGCCCTGCGGTCTGGGAGACTGCCAGGCCATGAGGACCGACGACTTCTGGCAGTTGATCGACGAGGCGCGGGCCGGCACCGGGGGAGAGCCCGACGCGGTCGCTGCCCGCGCGGTCGCCCTGCTGGCCGAGCGGGACCCGGAGGACATCGTCGGGTACGCCCGTCACCAGCAGCGGGTGCTCTCCGCGTCCCATCGGGTCGACCTGTGGGGCGCCGCCTACCTGATCAACGGCGGTGCCTCGGACGACGGCTTCGAGTACTTCCGCGGCTGGCTGATGACCCAGGGCCGGGCGGTGTTCGCCCGGGCGGTGGGCGACCCCGACTCCCTGGCGGAGCTGCCCCGGGTGCGGGCCGCCGCGCTCAGCGGCGAGGAGTTCGAGTGCGAGGACATGCTGACGGTGCCCTGGGAGGCGTACCGGAAGGCGACCGCGACCGAGCTGCCGGCGGAGCGGGACCCGGTCGCCGTGCCCGACCTCAACGACTTCTGGGACTTCGACGACGAGGAGGAGGCCCGGAGCCGGCTGCCCCGGCTCGCGGCGCTCTTCGTCGAGCCGCCGCAGGAGTGACCCGCCCCGCGGCGGGAACCCCTGGGCGGAGCGCCGGGCGGGTGAGCGGCGGCACCCAGGTGTGATCGGACCGCGTCCCGAGCGACGTGGGAGCATAGAGGGGGCCGGCGGCGCGCCGGCCCGCTCACGTCAGCCGACCAGAACGGACAGCTGTGCCACCGACGCTCGATCCCGGCGCGAACGCTCCTGGTGCCACCGACCCGGGGCGCATCAGGAACTTCGGCATCATCGCCCACATCGACCACGGGAAGTCGACCCTGGCCGACCGGATGTTGCAGCTCACCGGCGTGGTCGACCCTCGGCAGATGCGCGCCCAGTACCTCGACCGGATGGACATCGAGCGCGAGCGCGGCATCACCATCAAGAGCCAGGCCGTCCGGATGCCGTGGACCGTCCGCGAGGGTGAGCGGGCCGGCGAGCACGCGGTGCTCAACATGATCGACACTCCGGGCCACGTCGACTTCACCTACGAGGTGTCCCGGTCGCTGGCGGCCTGCGAGGGGGCCGTGCTGCTGGTCGACGCCGCACAGGGCATCGAGGCGCAGACCCTGGCCAACCTCTACCTGGCGCTCGAGAACGACCTGCGCATCATCCCGGTACTCAACAAGATCGACCTGCCGGCCGCCCAGCCGGAGAAGTACGCCGAGGAGCTGGCGCACCTGATCGGCGGCGACCCCGCCGACTGCATCCGGGTCTCCGGCAAGACCGGTGAGGGTGTGCCGTACCTGCTCGACGAGATCGTCCGGCAGTTCGTCCCACCGGTCGGTGACGCCGATGCGCCCGCCCGGGCGATGATCTTCGACTCGGTGTACGACGTCTACCGCGGCGTGGTCACCTACGTGCGGGTGATCGACGGGCGGATCAGCGCCCGCGACCGGATCAAGATGATGTCCACCGGGGCGGTGCACGAGCTGCTGGAGATCGGCGTCATCTCGCCGGAGATGGTGAAGGCCGAGGCGCTCGGGGTCGGCGAGGTCGGCTACCTGATCACCGGCGTGAAGGACGTCCGGCAGTCCCGGGTCGGTGACACGGTCACCATCAACAGCCGGCCGGCGGCCGAGGCGCTGGGTGGCTACAAGGACCCGAAGCCGATGGTCTACTCCGGCCTCTATCCGATCGACGGGTCCGACTACCCCAACCTCCGTGAGGCACTGGACAAGCTCAAGCTCAACGACGCCGCGCTCGACTACGAGCCGGAGACCTCCGGCGCGCTCGGCTTCGGCTTCCGCTGCGGCTTCCTCGGCCTGCTGCACCTGGAGATCATCCGGGAGCGGCTGGAGCGTGAGTACAACCTCGACCTGATCTCCACCGCGCCGAACGTGGTGTACCGGGCCATCACCGACGACGGCGAGGAGATCGTCGTCACCAACCCCAGCGAGTACCCGACCGGCAAGATCGCCGAGGTGTACGAGCCGGTGGTGCGGGCCACCGTACTGACGCCCAACGACTACGTGGGCGCGGTCATGGAGCTCTGCCAGGGCCGGCGGGGCAGCCTGATCGGCATGGACTACCTCTCCGCCGACCGGGTGGAGCTGCGCTACACGCTGCCCCTCGCGGAGATCATCTTCGACTTCTTCGACCAGTTGAAGAGCCGCACCAAGGGCTACGCCTCGCTGGACTACGAGCCCTCGGGCGAGCAGGCGTCCGACCTGGTCAAGGTCGACATCCTGCTGCAC
The DNA here is from genome assembly GCF_051386295.1 of Micromonospora sp. URMC 105. Classification (NCBI taxonomy): domain Bacteria; kingdom Bacillati; phylum Actinomycetota; class Actinomycetes; order Micromonosporales; family Micromonosporaceae; genus Micromonospora; species Micromonospora sp. URMC 105. The sequence goes on from NZ_JBPQTL010000086.1 coordinate 3,139, forward strand.
GGCGAGCCGGTGGACGCGTTCAGCGCCATCGTGCACAAGGACAAGGCGTACAACTACGGGGTCACCATCGCGGCCAAGCTGCGCAACCTGATCCCGCGCCAGCAGTTCGAGGTGCCGATCCAGGCCGCCATCGGCAGCCGGGTCATCGCCCGGGAGACCATCCGGGCGATCCGCAAGGACGTGCTCGCCAAGTGCTACGGCGGTGACATCAGCCGTAAGCGCAAGCTGCTGGAGAAGCAGAAGGAAGGCAAGAAGCGGATGAAGATGGTCGGCCGGGTGGAGGTCCCGCAGGAGGCCTTCATCGCCGCCCTCTCGTCCGATTCCGGCGACGGCAAGGCGCCCGGCAAGAAGTAACCTCCGACGCCACGACGAACGGCCGGCAGCCGCCCACGGGGGCGGGTGCCGGCCGTTTTCGCGTGCGCGCTCCCACGTCGTACCCGGGAAATTTCTTCCGACCCGAGCGGGCCGCGCGGTGCTCGCGCACCCGCCCTGAGCTGCGGGTCTGCCGTCGCCGGCGGCAATCGACGCGGCGGGTGCGCATTGACGGGCGGCGACAGCCGTTGCGCTGAGTCGGTTTGGATTTTCGGGCGGTCGGGAACTTAGCGGTCACGACAGGAACCACACACAGGGTGTGACTCAATCTTCAGAAGGAGGGCGACCGTGGAGCTCACCGTTTGGGGCATCATCACCGCGATCGTTGTTGGTCTCATCGTCGGCGCTCTGGGCCGCCTGGTCGTGCCGGGCCGTCAGAACATGCCGATCTGGCTGCACATGCTGATCGGTATCGGCGCCGCTCTGCTGGGTACCGTGCTGGCCCGCGCGATGGGTATCGCGACGGAGACCGCCGGCATCGACTGGATGGAGCTGCTGGTCCAGGTCGTGCTCGCCGCGATCGCCGTGGCGCTGGTGGCCGGCGTGGGTCGCCGCCGGAGCGTCACCCACCGGTAACCCCGGCACCGCACGCAGGTTCAAGGCGGGCGCCCGTACCCCTCGGGGTGCGGGCGCCCGCTCGCGTCCGTGTCCGCTCCGCTTCGCCGTTCGGTTCCGCACCAGATCGTTTCCGGAGTCGGTTTGGAAAATCGCGGGATCGGGAACCTATCGATCACGCTAAGAACCACACATCGTGTGTCATACCTACAGAAGGAGGACGGTCGTGGAACTCACCGTCTGGGGCATCATCACCGCCATCGTCGTCGGCCTCATCATCGGCGCTCTGGGCCGCCTGGTCGTGCCGGGCCGGCAGAACATGCCGATCTGGCTGCACATGCTGATCGGTATCGGCGCCGCTCTGCTGGGTACCGTGCTGGCCCGCGCGATGGGTATCGCGACGGAGACCGCCGGCATCGACTGGATGGAGCTGCTGGTCCAGGTCGTGCTCGCCGCGATCGCCGTGGCGCTGGTGGCCGGCGTGGGTCGCCGCCGGAGCGTCACCCACCGGTAATTCCGACACCGCTCTTCGACGGGCGCCCGACCGTGACGGTCGGGCCCCCGTCGGCGTACCCGCCAAAGGGCCTTCGGTGTGCTCCTCCGGCTGCGGTACCGTCGCCTCGCCCGGCCCCGCCTCTGTCGTAAAGGAATTTTTCCTACTAGGGTGCGGCAGAGAAGGTTACTGCCGGACGGCGCGAGGGAGAAGTGGCGTGAACAGGTGGAAGCGGCTGGCTCCGGTCACCGCCGTCGTGGCCTCGGCCGCGATGGTGCTCGCCGGTTGCGGGGGCTCGGGTGACGACGAGGCCGCCGACAACAGCAAGCTCACGGTCTGGATGATGGGCGAGGGGAGCGACGCCCAGACGAAGTTCCTCGACGGCGTCGAGACCGAGTTCCGGCAGAAGCACCCGGACACCGACGTGGTGGTCCAGTACATCCCCTGGCTCGAGGCGCCGAAGAAGTTCCAGGCGGCGCTCGCCGGCGGTGAGGGCCCGGACGTCACCGAGCTGGGCAACACCGAGACCCAGGGCTGGGCGGCCCAGGAGGCGCTCGCCGACGTCTCGCAGAAGATGTCCGGCTGGGCGGAGGGCAAGGACATCCTGCCGGACCTGGTGAAGAACGCCCAGCTCGACGGCAAGCAGTACGGCGTGCCCTGGTACGCCGGCGTGCGCGGCATCTACTACCGCACCGACTGGTTCGCCGAGGCCGGCGTGAAGACGCCGACGAACTGGGAAGAGCTGGTCACCGCCGCCAAGACCGTGCAGGCCAAGAAGCCGGGCACCTACGGCATCGCGCTGCCGGGCAACTCCGAGCTGCCCTTCTACTCGTTCCTCTGGGGCGCCGGCGGCGAGATCGCCACCAACCAGGGCGGCACCTGGAAGTCCGGCTACAACACCCCGGAGGCGCAGAAGGCGGTCAAGTTCTGGACCGACCTGGTCACCGTGCACAAGGTGGCCCCGCCGGCCGCCGCCGGCTGGAACGAGATCGACGCCCGCACCCAGTTCGCCACCGGCAAGGCGGCGATGGCCTTCGCCGGCAGCTGGCAGGGCGGCGCCATCAAGAAGGACAACCCCGACATCGAGAAGGTCTGGGGCACCTTCCCCATCCCCGGCCCGGACGGCAAGCCGGCCCCGGCCTTCGCCGGCGGCTCGGACGTCGCCCTGTGGAAGGACAGCAAGAAGCAGGACCTGGCGTGGGACTACCTGACCGTCCTGCTCAACAAGAAGAACGCCAAGACCTTCGCCGGCAGCCTGAACTTCTTCCCGGTCTACTCCGACCTGGTCAGCGGCGGCGAGTACGCCAACGACAAGATCATGGCGGCGTTCGCCACCACCATGCAGAACACCAAGGTGACCCCGCTGACCCCGAAGTGGGTGGAGGTCAGCCGCACCAAGACGGTCACCCAGGCGATGAACAGCTCGGTCATCAAGGGCCAGAAGACGGTCGAGCAGGCCACCGCCGACGCCGCTACCGAGATGGAAAGCATTCTCAACGCCAAGTGAGCACCCTGACCAAGAGCACCGGTGCTGCCGCCGCGCGGAAGACCTCCGCGCGGCGGCGGCCCCGCGTCGACCGCCTGCCGTACCTGCTCCTGCTGCCCTGCGTGGTGGTCATCGCGGTGCTGCTGCTCTGGCCGCTCGGCCAGGTGGTGGCGATGTCGTTCTACAAGCTGGACAGCGTCCGGCAGTTGCGCGGCGACCGCGAGTGGCCGTGGATCGGGCTGGCGAACTACACCCAGATCCTCGGCGACCCGTTCTTCCGTACGGTGCTGCGCAACACGGTGCTCTTCGCCGCCGCGAACGTGGTGCTGACGATGATCCTGGGCACCCTGGTCGGGCTGCTGCTCAACCGGCTCGGCCGGCGGATGGCCACCTTCGTGGCGAGCTGCGTGATGCTCGCCTGGGCCACCCCGGCGCTGACCGGCACGATCGTCTGGAAGTGGATCTTCGACGACACCAGCGGCCTGGTCACCTGGCTGTTCAACAAGCTGCCCGACGGGCTGTCGACCGCGCTCTTCGGTCGTAGCGACTGGACCGGGTACGGCTGGTTCAACTCGCCGCTGCTCTTCTTCGCCATCCTCACCCTGGTGGTGGTGTGGCACTCGTTCCCGTTCATCGCGGTGAGCGTGCTGGCCGGGCTCAAGAGCGTGCCGAGCGAGCTGCACGAGGCGGCCCGGGTCGACGGGGCCGGGCCGTGGAAGGTGTTCTGGAAGATCACCTTCCCGCTGCTCCGGCCGGTCTTCGGGATCCTGATCGTGCTCAGCACCATCTGGGACTTCAAGGTCTTCACCCAGCAGTTCGTGCTGGCCGGCGGCACCCAGGACCGGCCGACGTTCATGCTCTCCATCTACTCGTACGCCGAGGCCTTCTCGCCGCCGCCCAAGTACGGCGTGGGTTCCGCCATCGCCGTGATCCTCACGCTGATCCTGCTGGTGGTGACCGGTCTCTACGTCCGCATGGTGCTCAAGCAGGAGGAGGACGCGTGAGGCGCGGCGCGATGGTGAAGCGGTTCGCGCTCAACGGCGCCGGCCTGCTGGTGGCACTCTTCGCCGCCTTCCCCGTCTACTGGATGGTCGCCACCTCGCTGAAGCCCAACCGGGAGATCTTCTCGGCGACGCCCCGGCCGGTGCCGGCCGAACCGACCCTGGAGCACTACCGGGAGATCCTCACCGGCAACCTGATCCCCGGCGTGACGTTCGCCGACTTCTTCCTCAACAGCGTCCTGGTGGCGGTGAGCACGGTGCTGCTCAGCGGGCTGGTCGCGCTGCTCGCGGCGACCGCGGTGGCCCGGTTCCGGTTCACGCTGCGGACCAGCTTCCTGATCATGCTGCTGGTGGTGCAGATGATCCCGCTGGAGGCGCTGGTCATCCCGCTGTTCCTGATGATCCAGCGGCTCGGCCTCTACAACACCCTGCCCAGCCTGATCCTGACCTACCTCGGGTTCTCGCTGCCGTTCGCGGTCTGGATGCTGCGCGGCTTCGTGGCGGCGGTGCCCAAGGAACTGGAGGAGGCCGCCGCGATCGACGGGGCCAGCCGGGCCCAGACCTTCCGCCGGATCCTCTTCCCGCTGGTGGCGCCGGGCCTGGTGGCGACCAGCATCTTCTCCTTCATCACCGCCTGGAACGAGCTGATCTTTGCGCTGACCTTCGTCAACGACCAGGACAGGTACACCCTGCCGGTGGCGATGACCTTCTTCTTCGGCCGGGACGACACCGCGTGGGGGTCGGTGATGGCCGCCTCGACGCTGTTCACCCTGCCGGTGATCGTGTTCTTCCTGCTGGTGCAGCGCCGGATGGTCTCCGGCCTGGTCGCCGGCGCCGTCAAGGGCTGAGTCAGGCGCAGCCGAGGGCCGCCGAGTGGCCCTCCGGCGGTGTCCGGGATCCTGCGCCCACGGCTAGGCTCTGCGCCATGACGGGCAGGGTGGCGGCGGTGAACCTCGGCGTGGTGACCGAGGCGGAATGGGCGGGCGACGCGAGCGGCCGCAGCGGCATCGACAAGCGGCCGGTCGACGGCCCGGTGCTGCTGCGCGCGGACGGTGTCGCCGGGGACTTCATCGGCGAACGGGCCCACCACGGCGGCCCCGACCAGGCGGTCTACGCCTACGCCGAGGAGGACGCCCAGTGGTGGGCCGAGGAACTGGGGCGGGGCATCCGGCCCGGCGGCTTCGGCGAGAACCTGACCACCTGGGCGGTGGACGTGACCGGGGCGGTGATCGGCGAGCAGTGGGCGATCGGCTCGGCCGTGCTCCAGGTGACCAAGCCGCGTACCCCCTGCACCACCTTCGCCGGCTTCTGGGGCGTACCGGATCTGATCAAGCGGTTCACGCTGCGGGCGGCGCCCGGGGCGTACCTGCGGGTGCTGCACGAGGGCGAGGTCGGCGCGGGCGACCCGGTCGAGGTGGTGGACCGGCCCGCGCACGGGGTCACCGTCGGCGAGGTGTTCCGGGCGATGAACCTCGAACCGGAGCTGCTGCCCCGGCTGCTCGACGCCGCGGAGCTGCCGGAGCCGATCCTGGAGAAGGTGCGCCGCCGGGTGGCGGGCAGCCGCCCCTGACCCGGCCGGTGGCCCGGGTCAGGCGTCGGCGAAGACCTCCGCCAGCACCTGACCCTCGGCGGGACGGCCGCCGGTGACCTTGGTCCAGGTGCCGTCCTCCGCGGTCCACTCCAGCCCGGCGAAGCGGACCCGCTTCACCCCGTGGTCGGGCGCGTGCGACACCAGCCAGTGCGCGTACCGCCAGCCGTCGCGGCGGTCGGCCGCGGGCACGGTCAGGCCGGTGAGCGCGGCCACCGCGCCGGTGTCCGGCAGTCCCCAGTCCAGGGTCAGGCCGCGGGTCAGGGCCGCCGCGGCGGCCTCGCCCCGCATCACCGGCGTCCGGCTCACCGTGCAGGCCACCGCGCCGGTCGCCTCGCCGAGCAGGGCCCGGGTGAGCACCTCCGACTCGTCCGCCCACTTCTGGTACGCCGTCGGGAAGGCCGACCGCTGCACCGCCTGGGCCGCGTCGGTGACCCGCATCTCCTCCCAGCCGCGCACCTTCTTCAGCGCGGCGTAGAACCGGTTCGCCGCGTACCGCTGGTCGCGGATCTGCTGCGGGGTGCCCCAGCCCTGGCTCGGGCGCTGCTGGAACAGCCCGATCGAGTCCCGGTCGCCGCCGGCGAGGTTGCGCAGGCCCGACTCCTGGTACGCGGTCGCCAGGGCGACCACCACCGCCCGCTCGGGCATCTGCCGCTGGATGCCGATCGCCGCGATGGTGGCCGCGTTCGCCATCTGGTCGGCGTCCAGCAGCACCGTGCCGTCGGCCTGGACGGTGCAGGTACGGCTGGCGACGGGGAGGCGGAGCTGGCCGCCGAGCTGACGGAAGACGACCCAGACCCCGAGTAGGGCGACGACCGCGAACACGACACCGACTGCCACAATTGCCCGAGTTCGCACCCGCACCTCCTGTTTCAGGGTCGTTCCCAGCGTACGTGCCCGAAAAGGCGAGCCGGGTCGGCCGACCGGTTCACCTTCCCGGAGCAAACCGGCGAACCGCCCCTTGGCGGTGCTACCGCGCCGGCTCTGCCGGACCACCGTCCGGAGCGGGCACCCATCGAGCCAATCGCTTCTCGCGGAAGGCGAGCACCCCCTCGCGGCCCTCCTCGGAGAGGAAGTAGCCGGTGGAGAGGGCGGCCAGCTCGGCGATCTCCGCGCGCAGGTCGGTGGCGGCCGGGCGGCGCAGCAGCCCCTTCGCCCCGGCCAGCGCCGCGGGCGCGCCCCGCACCAGCGAGGCGCAGTACCGCTCGACCGCCGCGTCCAGCCCGTCCGCCGGCACGGCCGCGGTCACCAGGCCGACCTCGGCGGCCCGCCGGCCGTCGAAGGTGTCCCCGGTCAGGTACAGCTCGGCCGCGGCGCGCGGGTGCAGCCGGGGCAGCACGGTGGCCGAGATGACCGCCGGGATCACCCCGATCCGGACCTCGGTGAAGGCGAACGTCGCCTCCTCGGCGCAGACCGCCAGGTCGGCCGCCGCGATCAGGCCCAGCCCGCCGGCCCGGGCCGGCCCGGCCACCTTCGCCAGCACCGGCTTCGGGCACTCCCAGACCGCCGCCAGCACGTCGCCGAGCATCCCGGCCGGAACCGTGCCGCTGGCGTACGCGGCGGCCGTCTCCTTCAGGTCCGCGCCGGAGCAGAAGACGGGACCGGTGTGGTCCAGCACGATCACCCGGACGGCGTCGTCGGCGACCGCCGCGGCGATCCCGGCCAGCAGCTCGGTCATCAGGGGCGTGGAGAGCGCGTTGCGGTTGTGCGGGCTGTCCAGGGTGAGGGTGGTCACCCCGCGGGCCGTGGCGACCCGCACCAGGCGGTCGGGAGAGGTCATGCCGGGCACACTAGTGGCCATGCCCGGCGTCCTTCCAGAAGGCGAGACCGTCCCCGTCGACGGGTCGCTGCCCGCCACCGCCCTGAGCGCGGTCGGCGCGCGCGGCTTCGGCGTGTACGTCCACGTGCCGTTCTGCGCCAGTCGCTGCGGTTACTGCGACTTCAACACCTACACCGCGGCCGAACTCGGCGGCGGCGCCGACCGGGAGTCGTACGCCGACACCGTGCTGGCCGAGCTGGCGCTGGCCGCCCGTGTCCTCGGTGACACCCCGCCGCCGCGGGTGGACACGGTGTTCGTCGGCGGTGGCACGCCGACCCTGCTCCCCGCCGACGACCTGGCCCGCATCCTGGAGGGCATCGACCGCACCTGGGGCCTGGCCGCCGGCGCCGAGGTGACCACCGAGGCCAACCCCGAGTCGGTCACGCCGGAGTCGCTGCGGACACTGCGGGCGGCCGGCTACACCCGGATCTCGCTGGGCATGCAGTCCGCCGCCCCGGGCGTGCTGGCGATCCTCGACCGCAAGCACAGCGCCGGCCGGGCCACCGCCGCCGCCGCGGAGGCGCGCGACGCCGGGTTCGACCACGTCAACCTGGACCTGATCTACGGCACGCCGGGGGAGAGCGCGGAGGACTTCGCCGCCTCCCTCGACCAGGTGGTCGCCGCCGGGGTGGACCACGTCAGCGCGTACGCCCTGATCGTGGAGGACGGCACCCGGCTGGCCGCCCGGATGCGGCGCGGCGAGCTGCCGTACCCGTCGGACGACGTGGCGGCGGACCGCTACCTGGCCGCGGAGGCCGCCCTCGGCGCGGCCGGTTTCTCCTGGTACGAGGTCTCCAACTGGGCCCGCTCCGAGGCGGCCCGGTGCCGGCACAACCTGCTCTACTGGACCGGCGCGGACTGGTGGGGCCTCGGCCCGGGGGCGCACAGCCACGTCGGCGGGGTGCGCTGGTGGAACGTCAAGCACCCCACCGCGTACGCGAAGCGGCTGGCCGCGGGGGAGTCGCCCGGTTTGGCCCGGGAGGTGCTGACCGCGGGCGAGGCGCACATGGAGGACGTGATGCTCCGGCTGCGGCTCGCCTCCGGCCTGCCGCTGGCGGCGCTCGACCCCGCGGGCCGGGTGGCGGCCGGGCGGGCGCTGGCCGACGGCCTGCTGGACCCGGCCGCGCACGCGGCGGGGCGGGCGGTGCTCACCCTGCGCGGGCGGCTGCTGGCCGACGCCGTGGTCCGCGACCTGCTGCCCTGACCCGGCGCGACCCGGCCGGCCCGGGTGGGCCGGCCGGGAGCGGTCACTTCTTGAAGGCGTAGCTCATCGGGTAGCGGTAGACGACACCCTCGGTGGCCTTCACGCCGCCGATGATGCCGAAGATGATCGGCACCAGGGCGGTCAGCATCGGGATGAAGAAGAGCACCCCGCAGGTCACGATGGCCAGCACGAAGCCGATCACGTTCGCGATCGCCCAGGTGGCCTGGAAGTTCAGCGCGGACGTGGCGTGCGCCTGCACGGTCGGGGACTGCTGACCCTTGGCGGAGAGCGCGATCAGCGGCGCCACCCAGCCGAGCAGGCTGCCGCCGACGATCACGCCGACCGGGCCGCCGAAGTGCGCGATCAGCGACCAGGTCTTGTCGTCGTTGGTGGCGTAGCCGCCGCCCGGGGCGCCGTAGCCGCCGGCGGGAGCGCCGTACGCGCCGGCGGTCGGATAGCCGACGCCCGGTGCGGAGTAGCCGCCCGGCGGCGGGTAGCCGCCCGGTTGGTCACCGGTGGGCGGCGGATAGCCACCGGGCGGGGGATAGCCGCCCGCCCCCGGTGCCCCGGACAGTGGTGCGGTGGGCGGCTCGTACGACGAGCCGGAGGGGGCGGTCGGGTCCGGGCGGTCGCCGGGGTCCCCCGCTCCGAAAGGGCGAGGCGGTTCAGTCATGCACGTCACGGTAGGGGCTGCCGGCAAGCTCCCACCAGAGCGACATCGCCTGCGATGTCCGAATGATCGGCCCGGGCGCGCTGTCCGGGTGGCGGGGCGCACCGGTGGTCCGTCGCTGATCATCGCGTCAGCGGGGCCGCCGACGTAGACTGGCACTCGCTACAGTCGAGTGCCAGTGCGCTCGCCCGGGGCGCCTCAGTCGCTCCGGGCCGACGTGCGTCAGGAGGTGGGGAGATGGGTCTCGACGACCGCAAGCTCGCCGTGCTGCGCGCGATCGTCGAGGACTACGTCGCCACGCAGGAGCCGGTCGGCAGCAAGGCCCTGGTCGAACGGCACCAGCTCGGGGTCTCCCCGGCGACGGTGCGCAACGACATGGCCGTGCTGGAGGAGGAGGGCTACATCCGGCAGCCGCACACCAGTGCCGGCCGGGTGCCCACCGACCGCGGCTACCGCCTCTTCGTCGACCGGCTGTCCCGGGTCAAGCCGCTGAGCCCGGCCGAGCGCCGGGCCATCGAGCGCTTCCTGGTCGGCGCCGTCGACCTGGACGACGTGGTGCACCGCACCGTCCGGCTGCTGGCCCAGCTCACCCGGCAGGTCGCCGTGGTGCAGTACCCGTCGCTCGCCCGCTCCTCGGTGCGCCACCTGGAGCTGGTGCCGATCTCCACCACCCGCCTGATGCTGGTGATGATCGCCGACACCGGCCGGGTCGAGCAGCGGCTGGTGGAGCTGCCCGCGCCGGTCCCCGCCGACCACGTCACCGACCTGCGCCGGCTGGTCAACGAGAAGCTGGTCGGCAGCCGGCTGTCGGAGACCCCGCCGCTGGTGCAGGCGCTGGTCGACGAGTCCGCGCCGCACCTGCGCGGGGCGATGACCACGCTCTCCTCGGTGCTGCTGGAGACGCTGGTGGAACGGCACGAGGAGCGCATCGCGCTGGCCGGCACCGCCAACCTGACCCGGGGCGGCCTGCTCGACTTCCAGGGCTCGCTGCGCCCGATCCTCGAAGCCCTCGAGGAGGAGGTCGTGCTGCTCAAGCTCATCGGCGAGACCGAGCCGAGCACCACCCGGGTGCTGATCGGCGACGAGAACGAGGTCGACAACCTGCGGGCCGCCTCGGTGGTCAGCACCGGGTACGGCCCGGGCGCGACCATCGTGGGTGGCCTGGGCGTGCTCGGGCCCACCCGGATGGACTACCCCGGCACCATCGCCACGGTGAGGGCCGTGGCACGCTACGTGGGCGAGCTGCTGGCCCAGAACTGACCCAAGGCAGGGGCCGGCGGCCGGCTCCGGCCGACGACCGGCGCAACGCGAGACGAACATGAGGACACCGAACGCAGTGGCCAGGGACTACTACGGCATTCTCGGCGTGAGCCGGGAAGCCTCCGACGACGAGATCAAGCGCGCCTACCGCAAGCTGGCGCGGCAGTTCCACCCGGACGTCAATCCGGACCCGGAGGCACAGGAGAAGTTCAAGGACATCAACGCCGCGTACGAGGTCCTCTCGGACGACCGGAAACGGCAGATCGTCGACCTCGGTGGCGACCCGCTCGCCCCCGGTGGCGGCGGCGCCGGCGGGCCGGGTGGTCCGGGCGGCACCGGTCCGTTCGTCGGCTTCCAGGACATCATGGACGCGTTCTTCGGCGGCGCGGCGGGCGGTGCCCGGGGGCCGCGACCCCGCACCCGGCCGGGCGCCGACGCGATCCTCCGGCTGGAGCTGGACCTGCACGAGACCGCGTTCGGGGTCGAGGCGCCGATCACGGTCGACACCGCCGTGCTCTGCACCACCTGCTCCGGCGCCGGCACCGCCGCCGGCACCCACCTGGCCACCTGCGAGGCGTGCGGTGGCCGGGGCGAGGTGCAGTCGGTGCAGCGCACCTTCCTCGGCCAGGTGGTCTCCGCCCGCCCGTGCACCGTCTGCCAGGGCTACGGCACCACCATCCCGCACCCCTGCCCCACCTGCGCCGGTGACGGCCGGGTCCGCACCCGCCGCTCGCTGACCGTCAAGATCCCCGCCGGGGTCGAGGACGGCATGCGGATTCGGCTGGCCCAGCAGGGCGAGGTGGGCCCGGGTGGCGGCACCGCCGGCGACCTCTACGTGGAGATCCACGAGCGGCCGCACGACGTGTACTCCCGCAAGGGCGACGACCTGCACTGCCGGGTCACCGTCCCGATGACCGCCGCCGCGCTCGGCACCCGGCTGACCATCAAGACGCTGGACAGCGAGGAGACGGTCGACGTCAAGGCCGGCACCCAGCCGGGCAGCACGCTGCGGCTGCGCGCGCGGGGCGTACCGCACCTGCGCGGCACCGGCCGGGGTGACCTCTACGTCCACCTCGACGTGCGTACCCCGACGAAGCTCGACGCCGACCAGGAGAAGATGCTGCGCGACTTCGCCAAGACCCGGGGCGAGGAGGTCGCCGAGCTGACCAAGCAGGGCGGCTTCTTCTCCCGGATGCGCGACGCGTTCAACGGGCACGCCTGACGTGTCCGCGCCGCTGTTCCTGGTCGAGGCGCTGCCCACCGGCGACACGATGACGCTGGACGGCCCGGAGGGCCACCACGCGGCCACCGTGCAGCGGCTGCGCGTCGGCGAGGAACTGCTGCTCGCCGACGGGCGGGGCGGCACGGCGACCGCGGTGGTCGCCGCCGTCGGCCGGGGCACCCTCGACGTGACGGTCACCTCCCGCGGGTACGCCGACGCGGCCGTGCCCCGGGTCGTGGTGGTGCAGGGCATCGCCAAGGGCGACCGGGGCGAGCTGGCCGTGCAGGCGATGACCGAGGTCGGGGTCGACGAGATCGTGCCGTGGGCGGCGTCCCGCTCGGTGACCCAGTGGCGCGGCGACCGGGGCGTACGGGCCCGGGACAAGTGGGTCGCCACCGCCCGGGAGGCGGCCAAGCAGGCCCGCCGCCCCTGGCTGCCGGTGGTGGCCGGCGCCCCGGACGAGTCCACCGCCACCGTGGCCCGGCGGATCGCCGGGGCGGCTGCCGCCTTCGTGCTGCACGAGGAGGCCGACGATCGGCTGACCACCGCCGAGCTGCCCGACACCGGCGAGGTCGTGCTGGTGGTCGGCCCGGAGGGCGGCATCGCCCCGGCCGAGCTGACCGCCTTCGCCGACGCCGGTGCCCGCCCGGTCCGGCTCGGCCCGTCGGTGCTGCGCACCTCCACGGCCGGCGTGGCCGCGCTGAGCGTGCTGGCGACCCGCCTCGGCCGCTGGTAGCCGGGGCGGTCAGGGGCGGGGGAAGACCGGGACCGGCTCCTCCTCCTGCCGCAGGTCCAGCCCGGCCGAGCCGATGATCAGCGGGTCGGGCGTGCCGACCACCTCCGGGTCCTTGCCCGCGTAGTCGAAGCGGTGCAGCACGTGCCGCATCGCGGCCAGCCGGGCGCGCTTCTTGTCGTTGCTCTTCACCACCGTCCACGGCGCGTCGGCGGTGTCGGTCCAGAAGAACATCGCCTCCTTGGCCTCGGTGTACTCGTCCCACCGGTCCAGCGAGGCGAGGTCCATCGACGAGAGCTTCCACTGCCGTACCGGGTCGACCTGCCGGACCACGAACCGGGTGCGCTGCTCGTTGCGGGAGACCGAGAACCAGAACTTGACCAGCCGGATGCCGGAGCGGACCAGCATCCGTTCCAGCTCGGGGGCCTGCCGCAGGAACTCCAGGTACTCCTTGCGGCTGCAGAAGCCCATCACCCGCTCCACCCCGGCCCGGTTGTACCAGGACCGGTCGAAGAGCACGATCTCGCCGGCCGCCGGCAGGTGCGCCAGCCAGCGCTGGAAGTACCACTGGGTGGCCTCCCGCTCGTCGGGCTTGGTCAGGGCGACCACCTGCGCGCCGCGCGGGTTGAGGTGTTCCATGAAGCGCTTGATGGTGCCGCCCTTGCCGGCCGCGTCCCGGCCCTCGAAGAGGATCACCAGCCGCTCGCCGGACTCCTTCACCCAGTCCTGGAGCTTGAGCAGCTCGATCTGGAGCAGTCGCTTGTGGTGGTCGTACTCCTCGCGGGACATCCGCTCGTCGTACGGGTAGTCCTCACGCCAGGTCTCCACCGGGCTGCCGTCCGGGCGCAGCAGCACCGGATCGTCGTCGTGCCCGGCGTCCACCCGGTAGTCGGCGGAGAGGTCCAGCAACGCGGTGTCGGCCATGCCGCAGACCATTACCCCGCCGCGCGGTGGGCAAGCCGTCCGGCGGGTGACGGTCCGGTGACATCCGGCCCGCGTCAGGTACGCAGGTAGGACGCGCCGTTGAGGTCGACGATGGTGCCGGAGGCCCACTGCGCCTCCGGGCTGGCCAGCCAGTGCACGGCGGCGGCGATCTCCTCGGGGCGGGCCACCCGGCCGAACGGGCTCTGCGCCCGGATCGCGTCACCCCGCTCGCCGGTCAGGTGCCCGGCGGTCATGTCGGTCTCCACGAATCCCGGCGCGACCGTGGCGACCGCGATGCCGTACGGCGCGAGCGCGACGGCGAGCGACTGCCCCAGCGCGTTCAGCCCGGCCTTGCTGGCGCCGTAGGCGGGCTGCTCCGGCTCGCCCCGGAACGCGCCCCGCGAGGAGACGTTCACCACCCGGCCACCGCGCTCGCGCATGTGCTGGGCGGCGCACCAGGTGACGTTGGCGGCCCCGGTCAGGTTGGTCTCCAGCACCGACCGCCACTGCCGCTGCCACTGCTCGTACGAGGCGCCGAAGACCGGGTGCGGGGCGTCCCGCTCGCCGTACACGCCGGCGTTGTTGACCAGCACGTCGAGCCCGCCGAGCCGGGCGGCGGCCTCGTCCACCATCGCCCGTACCGCCGCCGGGTCGGTGAGGTCCGCGCGGAGGACCACGTGGCCGTCGCCGGGGAGTTCGGCGCGGACCGCCTCGGCCGGCCCGGCCGAGTCGCGGTGGTGGATCGCCACCCGGGCCCCGCCCGCCGCGAACGCCCGCGCCACCGCCCGGCCGATGCCGCGCGAGGCCCCCGTCACCAGTACCGCCCGTCCAGTCACGCCGGACATCATGCCCGAGCCGCGCGGCACGCCTTACCATGCCCCGATGGGATCCGACTGCCTGTTCTGCCGCATCGTCGCCGGGGAGATCCCGGCCACCATCGTCCGGGAGACCGACACCACCCTCGCCTTCCGCGACATCGGCCCGAAGGCGCCGGTGCACGTGCTGATCATTCCGAAGGAGCACTACGCCGACGTGGCGATGCTCGGCCAGGGCGACCCGGCGCTCGCCGGTGAGCTGCTCGCCACGGCGGCGGCGGTGGCGGAGGACGAGGGGCTGCTCGGTGACGGCTTCCGGCTGATGTTCAACACCGGCACCTACGGCGGCCAGGAGGTCTTCCACGTGCACGCGCACCTGCTCGGCGGCGCGCCTCTCGGCCCGATGCTGGCCCGGGACGTCGCGTGACCGCTGCGCCCGACCGGCTGGCCCGGATGGTGCGCCAGGTGCAGGCGCAGGCCCGGGTGCCGGCCATCGCGGCGGCCCTGCACCGCGCCGACCGGCCGCTGTGGACCTGCGAGGTCGGCGGCACCGGCACCGACGCCGGCCTCGACGTGGACACCCGGTTCCGGATCGGCTCGGTGACCAAGACCTTCACCTCGGTGCTGGTGATGCAGTGCCGCGACGACGGCCTGCTCGACCTGGACGACCCGATCGGCCGTCACCTGGCGCTGCCCGCGCACGGTGAGCTGACCGTACGCCGGCTGCTGTCGCACACCGCCGGCCTGCAACGCGAGCCGTACGGCGACGTCTGGGACACGCTGCGCGCTCCCGGGGCGGACGAGCTGGTCGCCGAGCTGGCCCGGGCCGAGCGGGTGCTGCCGGCCGGGCGCCGCTACCACTACTCCAATCTCGGCATGGCGCTGCTCGGCCGGCTGGTCGGCGAGCTGCGCGGCGGCTCCTGGGCCGAGGTGCTCACCGAGCGGGTGCTGACCCCGCTGGGGCTGGCGGCCACCTCGGTCACGCCGGGGCCGCGGGCGGCGACCGGGTTCCTGGTCGACGCGTACTCCGACGAGGCGCACCCGGAGCCGCCGACCGACTTCGGCGCGATCGGTCCGGCCGCCCAGCTCTGGAGCACCGCCACCGACATGGCCCGCTGGGCGGCCTTCCTGGCCGACCCGGTGGCGCTGGACCCGGCCGGCGCGGTGCTCGCCCCGGCCTCGCTGGACGAGATGCGCTGGCCGCTGACCACCACCGACGAGACGCTCTGGGCGGCCGGGTTCGGGCTGGGCCTGATCCTGGTCCCGTACCCGGACCGGGTGGTGCACGTCGGGCACGACGGCGCGATGCCGGGCTTCCTGGCCGCGGTCTACGGCCGGCGCGGCGGCGACGGCACGGCCGGTGCGATGGGCTGCGCGGTGCTCGGCTCCTCGGGCACGGCGGCGCAGCTCTTCGAGCTGCCGCACCGGCTGCTCGCCGCGTCCGCCGAGCACGACCCGGCGGACATCGCGCCGTGGCGGCCGGGCGAGCCCGCCCCGGGCCCGCTGCGCGGGGTGCTGGGCCGCTGGTGGGGCGAGGGCTTCGAGTACGTCTTCAGCTGGCACGACGGCGCGCTGCGCGCCCGGGGCGCGGACGACCCGGCGGGGAAGCCTCCGGCGGTCTTCGCGCCGCTGCCGGACTTCCCGGACGTCTTCCGGACGGTCGCCGGGCGGGAGGTCGGCGAGCTGCTGCGGCTGACCCGGGACGAGCACGGCACCGTGCTCCGGTTGCACTGGGCCACCTACCGCTTCACCCGCCACCAGGAGACCTTCGACCGGTACGACTTCCGCGCCGGCTGACCGAGGCCCGGGTGCGTGGTCCGGGCGCCGTCGCGAGGTCTCGCCCGGCCACGCATCCGCCGCCGGCGGACGGAAATGAGCGCGGTGCCGCCGCTGTTGAACGGATACGATGGGGGTAACGTCCGCACGCCGTGCCAGCAGGGCCGGCGCCGAGATCGGAAGCAGGTGGCACAGGGCCCGACGGCCCGACCTATGACCGGCACCCCACCTCCCGGCCCGCCCCGGGTGCAGACCAGGATCACAGTTCCCGATTCCAAGATCATGGTCAACCTGCTCGGCGCGGGCGACGAGATCCTGCGCCTCGTCGAGCGCTCGGTCGACAGCGACGTGCACGTGCGCGGCAACGAGATCACCATCACCGGCGCGCCCGCGGACAACGCCCTCGCCGAGCGCCTCTTCAGCGAGCTGCTCGAACTGATCGAGAAAGGCGAGACCCTGACCACTGACGCTGTCCGGCGTACCGTCGGCATGCTCGAGCAGGGCGGCGCGGAGCGGCCCGCCGAGGTCCTCACCCTCAACATCCTCTCCCGGCGCGGGCGCACCATCCGCCCCAAGACGCTCGGGCAGAAGCGCTACGTCGACGCGATCGACGCGCACACCATCGTCTTCGGCATCGGCCCCGCCGGCACCGGCAAGACCTACCTCGCCATGGCGAAGGCCGTCCAGGCGCTCCAGGCGAAGCAGGTCAACCGGATCATCCTGACCCGGCCGGCGGTCGAGGCGGGGGAGCGGCTGGGCTTCCTGCCCGGCACCCTCAACGAGAAGATCGACCCCTACCTGCGCCCGCTCTACGACGCGCTGCACGACATGCTCGACCCGGAGTCCATCCCCAAGCTGATGGCCGCGGGCACGATCGAGGTCGCGCCGCTGGCGTACATGCGGGGCCGTACGCTCAACGACGCGTTCATCATCCTCGACGAGGCGCAGAACACCACGCCCGAGCAGATGAAGATGTTCCTCACCCGGCTCGGCTTCAACTCCAAGATCGTGGTGACCGGTGACGTCACCCAGGTCGACCTCCCCGGCGGCACGACCAGCGGTCTGCGGGTGGTCCGGGACATCCTGGAGAACGTCGAGGACGTGCACTTCGCCCCGCTCTCCAGCTCGGACGTGGTCCGGCACAAGCTGGTCGGGGAGATCGTGGACGCGTACGCCCGCTGGGACGCCGAGCGGGAGAACCAGCAGGCGCAGAGCGTGCACGCCGTGCCCGGGCGGACCGCCCAGGGCGGCCGGGCCGGCCGGCGCCGCTAACTCAGAGGAAGACAGTTGTCCATCGAGATCGCCAACGAGTCCGGTGTCGACGTCGACACCGACGCCGTGCTCGCCGTCGCCCGGCACGCCCTCGACGAGATGGGGGTCAACCCCCTCGCCGAGCTCTCCGTGCTGCTGGTCGACATCGACTACATGACCGAGCTGAACCACCGCTGGATGGGCGGGGACGGGCCGACCGACGTGCTCGCCTTCCCGATGGACGAGGGCAGCGTCGACCACGGCCCGGGCGAGAGCGCCCCGGCCGGCGGCGAGCCCGCCCTGCTCGGTGACATCGTGCTCTGCCCGGAGGTGGCGGCCAAGCAGGCCGTCACCGCCAACCACACCACCGCCGACGAGCTGCACCTGCTCACCGTGCACGGGGTGCTGCACCTGCTCGGGTACGACCACGCCGAGCCGGAGGAGGAGCGCGAGATGTTCTCGCTCCAGGCCCGACTGCTGGGCAGCTGGCGGTCGACCCGGACCCGGTGATGACCACCCAGGCGGCGACCGCCGCCGGCCTACCCGACCTCCAGCTGATCTTCTTCGCGGCGGGGCTGGTGGTGCTCGCCGGTCTGATCGCGATGACCGAGGCGGCACTGGCCGCCGTCTCCCCGGCCCGGGCCGCCGAGCTGGCCCGGGACGGGGTACGCGGCGCGGGTACCCTCCAGGCCGTCGCCGGCGACGTGGTACGCCACCTCAACCTGCTGCTCCTGCTCCGGCTGCTGGCCGAGCTAACCGCCACCACGCTGGTGGCCCTCGTCGCGGTCGACACCTTCGGCGCGGGCTGGCGGGCGGCCCTGATCACCGCCGGCGCGATGACCGTGGTCAGCTTCGTCGTGGTCGGCGTGGCGCCGCGCACCATCGGCCGGCAGCACGCGTACGCGGTGGGCCGGGCGGTGGCGCCGCTGGTCCGCTGGCTGGGCCGGGCGCTGAACCCGCTCGCCTCGCTGCTGATCCTGATCGGCAACGCGGTCACCCCGGGGCGCGGTTTCCGGGAGGGGCCGTTCGCCAGCCAGGTGGAGCTGCGTGAGCTGGTCGACCTGGCCGAGCAGCGCGGCGTGGTGGAGCACGGCGAGCGGCAGATGATCCACTCGGTCTTCGCGCTCGGCGACACCATCGCCCGCGAGGTGATGGTGCCCCGTACGGAGATGGTCTGGATAGAGGAGAGCAAGACGCTCTCCCAGGCGCTGGCCCTCTTCCTGCGCTCCGGGTTCTCCCGCATCCCGGTGATCGGGGAGAGCGTCGACGACGTGCTGGGCGTGCTCTACCTCAAGGACCTGATCCGCCGTACCCGCGGCGGCGACCCGCGGGCCCACCAGAGCCCGGTGTCGGAGCTGATGCGCCCGGCGACCTTCGTGCCCGAGTCCAAGCCGGTCGACGACCTGCTCTCGGAGATGCAGGCCGCCCGCAACCACCTGGTCATCGTCGTCGACGAGTACGGCGGTACCGGCGGACTGGTGACGATCGAGGACATCCTGGAGGAGATCGTCGGCGAGATCACCGACGAGTACGATGTCGAACGCCCGCCGGTGGAACACCTGGAGGACGGTGCGGTGCGCGTCACTGCCCGGCTCCCGGTGGAGAACCTGGGCGAGCTGTTCGACACCGACCTCCCCACCGACGAGGTGGAGACGGTCGGCGGCCTGCTGGCCCAGTCCCTGGGCCGGGTGCCGATTCCCGGGGCCCGCGCCGAGGTGGCCGGGCTGCGACTGATCGCCGAGGGCACCACCGGCCGGCGCAACCGGATAGACACCGTGCTGGTCAGCCGGGTCGAGCCGACCGACGCGCCGGACGCGACGGGGCGCGGCGGGCCCGCCGAGTCCCGCGACAACCAGACGAGAACCGAGGAGAGGCAACCCGCCGATGCCTGAGTCACCCGCCGTACCGGCCGCCCGGCCCACCCCGTCCGACCCGGCCGAACTGAGCGCGGAGGACGGCAAGCTGGTCGTCCTGGCGCGGGGCGCCCGTGGCCGGGTGGCGGCCGTGGAGGGCGCGGCGGTCCGCGACCAGGACGGCCGGACGTACGCCGCGGCGAGCGTCTCGCTGCCCTCGCTGACCATCACCGCGCTCCAGCTCGCGGTCGCCTCGGCGGCGGCGGCGGGCGCGAGCCGGCTGGAGGCGGCCGTGGTGGTGACCGAGGCGTCGACGCTGGACGGGGCGGGACACGCCGCCGTGCGCGACCTCTCCGCCGACGCGCCGATCCACGTCGCCGCCCCGGACGGCACCGTCCTCGGCACGGTGGTCGAGTGACCGGCACCGGGGAGCGTCCCTACCGGGCCGGGTTCGCCTGTTTCGTCGGGCGGCCCAACGCGGGCAAGTCGACGCTGACCAACGCGATCGTCGGGCAGAAGATCGCGATCACCTCGAACAAGCCGCAGACCACCCGGCACGTCATCCGGGCCGTGCTGCACCGCGCGGACTCGCAGCTGGTGCTGGTCGACACCCCCGGCCTGCACCGCCCGCGCACGCTGCTCGGCGAGCGCCTCAACGACCTGGTCCGAGCGACCTGGAGCGAGGTCGACGTGATCGGCCTCTGCATCCCGGCCGACGAGCCGGTCGGCCGGGGCGACCGGTTCATCAGCGGTGAGCTGGCCGAGCTGAAGGCGACCGTGCTGGCCGTGGTGACCAAGACCGACCTGGTCGACAAGAAGCGCCTCGCCGAGCAGCTGCTGGCGGTCAGCCAGCTGGGCGAGTTCGCCGAGGTGGTGCCGGTCAGCGCGGTCTCCGGGCACCAGGTGGACACCTTGGTCGACGTGATGACCAAGTACCTGCCGCCGTCGCCGCAGCTCTACCCCGACGACATGCTGACCGAGGATCCCGAGCAGGTCATGGTCGCCGAGCTGATCCGCGAGGCGGCGCTGGAGGGGGTCCGGGACGAGCTGCCGCACTCCATCGCGGTCGTCGTCGAGGAGATGGTCCCCGAGGGCCGGGTCATGAAGATCTACGCCGACCTGTACGTCGAGCGGCCCAGCCAGAAGGCGATCGTGCTCGGTCACCGGGCCAGCCGGCTCAAGGCGGTCGGCACCGCCGCCCGTACCCAGATCGAGGAGCTGCTGGGCACCCGGGTCTACCTCGACCTGCACGTACGGGTGGCGAAGGACTGGCAGCGGGACCCGAAGCAACTGCGCAAGCTGGGCTTCTGACCCCGGCAGCGGCGGCGGCCGTTTGGCGGGGTGACGTCGGCGGGTAGGGAGCGTTCTGCTCCGCTGCCCCCGACACAGATGCAGGCTGATGCGCAACCGATACCTGGACCTGCTCCGCTTCCTGGCCGTCGTCCGCGTCGTGGTCTACCACGTCACCGGTTGGGCGTCACTGACCATCGTCTTCCCCGCGATGGCGGTGATGTTCGCCCTGGCCGGCTCGCTGATGGCCGCCTCGCTGGACCGCTCCGGCCCGTCGGCGGTGCCGCGCCGGCTGCGCCGCCTGCTGCCCTCGCTCTGGGTGCTCGCGGCCGTCTTCGTGCCCGCCATGCTGATGACCGGCCTGCCGCTGAGCCCGAAGGTGCTGCTCTGGCTCTTCCCGGTCGCCGACCCGCCGGCGAACTACTGGGGCGCGCTCGCGCTGAGCCCCATCTGGTACCTGCGCGACTACCTCTGGTTCCTGCTCGCCTCGCCGATCGCCCTGCGGCTGTTCCGCCGGGCGCCGGTCGTCACGCTGACCGCCCCGTACGCGCTGCTGCTGGTGATCGAGCTGGGCCTGCTGCCCACCGCCCCGGCGGCGCTGCGCGAGTTCGGCCTCTACTTCGGCGCCTGGCTGCTCGGCTTTGCCCACCACGACGGCCTGCTGCGCCGGCTCGCCAACCGGGTGCTCGTGCCGGCCGCGCTGGCCCTGGCGGGCGCCGGGGCGGCCTGGATCGTCACCCACCCCGGGCCGCGCGGCTTCGACCTCAACGACATCGACCTGGGCAACGCGCTCTGGTCCGCGGCGTTCATCCTCGTCCTGCTGGGCCGGGCACCGGCCGCGGCGGACTGGATCGAGCGCAGCCCGCTGCTCAGCCGGGCGGTCACCGTGCTCAATCGCCGGGCGCTGACCGTCTACCTCTGGCACATGTCGTTCGTGGTGCTGCTCACCCCGCTGGTCGACGTGGTCGGCTGGTCGCACGCGGACCCGCTCGGCCTGGCGGTCCGGGTGGTGCTGGTCTTCGGCCTGGTCGGGGTGGTCACCCTGCTGGTCGGCTGGGTGGAGGACCTGGCCGCCCGGCGGCGGCCCGAGCTGGTACCGGGCGGTCGGCGCCCGCCGCTGCCCCGCCCGGTACCAGCTC
>NZ_JBPQTL010000087.1:0-24123 GCF_051386295.1 Micromonospora sp. URMC 105
GGCTGGGGTAAGAGCTGCCTCCGGCGGGGGCCAGACGACTCCAGGATGGAGTTGCCGAACGGTTTCGGTCGTGGGTGGCTGAGGTGGGATGCCATCCCGTCAGCCACCGACCCAGGCAAGCCGAGCAGACCAGGGCCAGGGTGACAAGGTCGTACGTCCGGTACGGCGCTCCACCTTGTCACCCTGGCCCTGGCCCGCTCCACGGAGTGTGGGTCGGCGGCAGACGGGATGACACCAGCATGGACCGTTTCCGCATAGACTTGAGGCTCTGTCGTTTGTAGAGCAGTAGTACCTAGGCCGCCGTGCAGTCAACCGGAGGATTTGTGGAAGATATCAAGTCTGATGTAGCGCGGATGGCAGCAAACGTCGACGAAGAGCGGGATCAGTCCTTGATTGACTCCTTTTCTCTAGCCCGGCCCAGATATGTCGCATTCTGCGACTCCATGCGCTTGCTTGTGCAGCGCCTGTGCGAGAACTCCGGCTTCTCGGCCACGGTTGAGTCTCGGGCGAAAGAAGTTTCCAACTTGGCGGAAAAGCTCAAACGGAAGCGGGGTTATGCAACCCTGGACGACATACCGGATTTGGCCGGCGTCCGTATCATAGTGCGATACTCAAGCGAGGTTGCGCAGGTCGCCGAGATGCTATCCCGTGAGTTCTTGGTTATTGAGTCATTCACACATGACTATTCATCGCCGGATAGCTTCGGATATCGCAGTCACCACATGGTAGTCGCGCTTTCTAATAGGCGCTCTCGCCTCACAGAGTGGACCGACTCGGAGGGTCTCCGTGCGGAAGTGCAGATCCGTACCATCCTGCAACATGCCTGGGCGTCAATAAGCCATAGCCTCGATTACAAGTCAGAATCAGATATTCCTCAAGACCTTAGGCGCGACCTGTTTAAAGTTGCCGCTCTGCTTGAGAGTGCCGACGACAGCTTTGAGCGATACAGGCAGAGCGTCGGTCTGCTGAAGCGGCACTATGCCGAAGAGCAGAATTGGCGCTCGCTTCCCATTGATATCTATTCCTTGAGGTCCCACTGGCCTAAGCTTCCCCAAAGGCCCATCAGCGATGCGTGTGAAGCCCTAGGGGTAAAGATCCGCGTAGGTGAGCGCGTCGCTGATGAAATTCTACTAGCACTTGCCAGGGGCGCAGCCATGGCCCGCATCCAGACCTTGGGCGAGCTGGAAGACTTCATCAACACAGCGGATCTGCGTGAATACTACGACCGGTTCCTTGTGGCTCTGGATAACCGAGAGGCGTTCCAGTCCGTCAACGGCGCGCTAATGCTGCTCGGAGTTTTTTGTTCTCTCGACCATATAGCTTCAAGCGATCGCGACTATATTCTTGGTATTCAGCAGCCCGGGCAGCCGGAAATGATCAAACAGCGAGAAGGGGACCCAAGCTGAATCTATCCAGGAAGCTTGCTCGCTAGGGGCTGAAACATCGTCCAGCGTGACAGTCGTTAGGTGGTGATTGGTGGAGTCGACTTGGCCACATTTCGCTTCTTAAATTCTTCGAACCGCTTCTTGTAGACGTAGATGTGGTCTAAGAGTG
This sequence comes from Micromonospora sp. URMC 105, assembly GCF_051386295.1. Taxonomy (NCBI): domain Bacteria; kingdom Bacillati; phylum Actinomycetota; class Actinomycetes; order Micromonosporales; family Micromonosporaceae; genus Micromonospora; species Micromonospora sp. URMC 105. The sequence goes on from NZ_JBPQTL010000087.1 coordinate 1,555, forward strand.
CTTCAGCGAAGTCAATTGCGTCGTTAGCGTCTTCGCGGCTAACTTGCCTGCCAGTATAATGGGCGCCTTGATTTCCCAAAACGCGGAGACTGTCAGCCCATTCGGCAATGCTTTGATCGATTAGCCCTTCAGACTTCATTCTCTCGATTTGTCGCGCCAATGGTCGTTCGGTGATCTCATTATCGACGCCGATTCCTTCAAGCGTTCGACGAACCATAACTACTGCTGCCGTATAAGCCTTAGCCTCAAAGCAGGTCCTAGCTTCTTCGAACTCTCGACGGAGTTCGGTTGGTACGTCGAGACTCAGTTGACGTTGAGCGGGGTAGGCGAACTTTGTCACTTCATTAAGTGATGCGAAGAACCATAGTTCGCGTACCTGCAACGAAGCCTCGCGGCAGTCCGTGCATCGCAGTAGCGTGTACTCGAAGTCCGGCGAATCGTGGTCTTCAGGGTCGTCTTTGGGAACGACTACGACACCCTTGACTTCCTGGATTGCCGGGCATTCGCAATGCGGACAGATCATGACTCTCTGGGTCGACTGTACTGGAGTCGATGTCTCCACGTCAGGCATGTTGCGATCATTCCAGGGAACCGACGCCGTGACTAGCTCTCTCGTCTATGTAGGCGCTGACACCCCTCAAAGATGTTCGCGGCTCGCACTACGAGGCTTCAGGCGCAGGCCTAGTCGCTGGTAGGGGTAGCGTTGGCACCAAACGGGCTGGCCTGGCCGGCGCCCAGCTCGGCCCGTGCCTTCAGGGAGAAGTCAGCGAGAGATCCGCCGAAGGCAGGACGCTTGGTTCGCTCCTCAGCAAGAAGTCAGCAAGAGGCGCGATGTCATCCACCACGAAACGACCTTCGATGTCGACCATGGTGCGTGCGACGACACCGTCCGGCATCGGTTGAAGCGCGCCGATAGGTGGGATTCACGTTCACACCGAAGAGATCACGGGTTCGATCCCAGTGTTCCCCACGCAGGCCGCAGGCCACTTTCCGGGAACGGGAGGTCGCCTCTTTGCCGTCCTGCAGTAGCTCTGTGCAGCACCGAATCGACTGGCTACTTCTCACTTCGACTGCGGGGGACTGAGCCATGCGAGGGGCTGTCCGCTGAGGGCGGCGTCGGCGAGGCGGTGGGCACTCACGGTCTTGAGTGCCGCTCGTGAGCTGTCGATCCAGCGCTGCACGTTGTCGATGCCCTGGTGCCGGTACTCGACGGCTTGGACGAGGCATTCCAGTTTGTCGGCGTCGCGAGCGACGATGGCTTCTGGTGTCTCGCCAGCTTCGTACTCAGCGACGGCGGCGGTGATGACGTCGGCGACGGCCGGTGGGCAGTCGGCGACCTGGTCAGCGGTGACGGCGGTGTTGGGTACGGCGGTGAGGTAGCGCTTGGCGATGTGAGGGATGTCGGTGATCCGGGTTTCCTGGGTGTCGTGCAGGAGGCACAGCATCGACACCCGGGCCGGGTCGGCGCCTTCCATGGCGGCGAGCATCATTCCGATGAGCGCGGTCCGGAAGGAGTGTTCGGCGATGGACTCGGGGTGCTTGACGCCGGCGAACCACCAGCCGGTGCGGGCGGCGCGTTTGAGTACGCCGGCTTCGAAGATGAAGCTCATTGCTCCGGCGGCGTCGTGGTCGTCGCTCATCTGCCCGTCCCTGTGCCGGTGAGTCCGTCCGCCCGCAGGCTGTAGACGATAGAGGTTAGTTCCTGCCGCGACTGGGCGGAGATCCGGTCACTGTCCAGGAGAGGGACACTGCGGTCGAGGAGTGACCGGGTCGCGGCGGGGTTGTCGAGGGCGAGGCCGCGTCGTGCGGCCAGTAGAGCCCAGACGTTGTGGATGTTGAGGTCGACGAAGGGATGCGCTGGGTCCAGGCGCTCAATTAGGTGCCGAAGAAGGATTGAGCCATGCCAGTCGGCGAGCGTCCCGGGCATGAAGCAGTCGTCGCGGTGCCGGTACGGGATTTCGCCTACCCAGTAGGCCGAGTAGTTGAGGGCCGCTCGCTCGCAGGCGTCGTCCGGGTGTGCCCGGGCGATGAAGTCTCGCAGCGGTTCGGGGTCGCCCTGGTTGGCGAGGGACGTGACGACGGAGCGGGCGTCGGGCCACAGAGGTGACCAGGTGTGGAAGGTGGTCATCCGGCGGGCGCGGGCGGTGGTCTGGGTGAGCCATCCCGCCGCCGCCCTGGTGGGGTCCATGCCGGCGAGGAAGCAGGCTTGCCGGTGCAGCAGCACGTTCGGATCCCGTCCGGCGGCTGCGCGTTCGGCGAGCACGTGAAGGCGAGCGAAGAACGTGCGTTGCTCATCGACGGGCAGGGCCGGCCCGGATGCGACCGGGCCTCGCCGGGGATGGGCGATAGGTAGCCCTCTGGCGAAGGTCGGTGTCTGCCCGAGGACGGCCCAGAGGATCAGATCGGTCAGGCGGTGGGTGAGTACGGACCAGCCCAGCGGTTGTTCAGCGACGTCGCAGCTGTCCACCTGATCGTCGAGGACTGCGGCGAGGATGAAGTCTGCCTCGGCGGTGTCGTCGAGCGCGGCGAGCAGGGCTGCGTTCGCGCCGAGCCGTCTGAGCCGGTTCCGGACGGCGATCACTTGCCCGAGCGGCACTGCGGTGAATGGCCGGCGCCCGGTTTCCCAGCTCTGTACGGTCACGCGGTCGACGCCCAGGTCGACGGCGAGCTGCTCTTGCGTCAGCGGGATGGACTCACGGATCAGCTTGAGCAGGTAGCCGGTTACCTCGCCGCGCTGTAGTGCTGATCGTCCACGACCTGCCACGCGTCATCCCTACGTTGACCGGTGGTCGACGTTCCCGCCGTGAAACCAGCACTGCGGCAGTACATATGGCCTGCTCACTCGTACTACGGGTGAGTCGAACCGCCGCCACCAGTACCTGATCGCCGTCGCCATGACCATGGCCCGGCGACACCGCCCGGCATGGTCATGGCGGAAGTGGCGCTGGATCTGCCGCTGCGGCGTCGACCTGCCCTGTCGCAGCCGACACCGCACCCCGATCAACCGAAAGCACTGGCCCGCCCAGGAGGAGCAGTGAGCAACGAGGCGGAGCAGCGGATCCTCGTCGTACATCTGCCGGGCGAGGACGGCCTGTGCACCGGCTGCCGGGGCTGGTGGTCGCGGCTCACGCCGTACCCGTGCTGGCAGGTCGAGTGGGCGACCAGCCGCCAGGCGCGGTCGCTGACGGCGGCGCTGCTCGGAGGCTGCGCATGACCACGCACGGACCGGTGCTGCCCATCTGGAGCTGCGCCGGCTGCGACGCACCCTGGCCCTGCCGGACCCGTCAGCGAGAGCTGCGCGCGGAGTTCGACGGCGCTCCGATATCCCTGGCTCTCTACCTGGGTGCTCAACTGGTGCGCGCCTCCGAAGACCTGACCTGGGTGCCGGCGGGGGTGCTGCACCAACGCTTCCTCGGCTGGCTGCGCTGAGCATCTTGCGACCTGGGGACGAGAGATTCCACTACAGCGACGGCTCCCACCGGTGGATCCCGCCGGACCCGGACTACGACCAGGAGGTCTGGGACGAGCAGGTGCGCCAGCACAAGCACGGCCACCTGCGTAACGAGCGCCCGAAGGTCCGCATACAGCGCCTCGTCTGACGCCAGCAGTACAGCAGCGAAGTACAGCAACAAGGCCAGCCGAACCGAGCGGAGAGGTGCGCTAGCAGGCCGTCTGACCTTGGTCCCGCTCAGCAAGCAGGCAGCCAAGCCGGCGAGCAGGAGCGGACAATTCTGGACCTGGACCTCAGGGCCGCAGCGCGCGTAGGAACGCTATGGCTGTAGTGCGGCGGGTAGGCGTCCTGGCGGCTGCCAGGGAAGTCATGTGCGCATCGAGGCGCTCGCGCTCGTCGTTGGTCAGCGCGGCGGCGATGGCTTCGCCGTACGTCGGGACCAGGGGGTTGGGGGCGGCCCGCTTGAGCGCGTCCCAGTCGCTGATCGGCTCGTCGGGTACGTCGAGCTGGGCGCGGTAGTCGAGCTCCACCGCCTCGAAGCCCGAAGTCTCTGCCCAAGTCATGAGGTCGCGTTCGTCGAAGTCGAACATCGGCTGTGGGCGTCCCCGGTACACGTTGCCGACCTTGGCGATCAGGTCGTCGACGGGGGAGCCGCCCAGGCCGAACAGTTCGTCGGGGCGGTGCTGCAGCTGGAAGCGGTTGATGGGCTCGAAGAGGGAGAGCCTTCCGCCTGGTCGCAGCACTCGGAAGAACTCCGCGAACGCGGTGGCTTTGCGGTCGGAGTAGATGAGCACTGAGCGGGTGGTGACGACGTCGACGGAGGCATCCGCAACGCCGGCGAGGTCCTCGGCCGGCGACTGTACGAAGCTGCACCGCTCATCGCCGTCGGCGATCCGCCGGCACTGGTCGAGCAGGTCCTGCGACACGTCGCTGAAGATGACACGGCCGTCCGGGCCGAGACGGTCGAGCGCACCGAACCCAATCAATCCGGTGCCGCATCCGACGTCGAGGAGGACGTCATCGGGTTTCAGGTCGGCTCGGTCGAGGACGCCGTCGCGGAACCACGCCAGGTCTGAGGCGTACCGGGCGCGCAGGGTGGCGCTGCCGCCGTCTCGGCGCGTCAACAACCACTGTGCCCACCTGTCGGTCGTCATCGGGTCACGATAATGTCGGCCCGAGCACCGCACTGGCCCGTCACACAGCGACAGCGGGCCAGATCCGGACTATGCGCGGAACCATCAAGGATCGTAGGTGACGGGCAACGAGCGCTTCCGCTGCTCAGAGTGCCATTGCAGCTTGCAGCGCAACTGCCTTCCTGAACCGTGTCTCCCAGCGGCAACGACGGCTTGCGGACATTGGCACCTGGACCACGCGGACCTGGCGGAGGAAGTTCGCCCCGTCGTTTGGCGGTCTCGTACGCGTCCTTCGCGGTGCCACCGGTCAGAGCCGTGCGAATCATGATGTACCGGTCAAGCTCATGGACGTGGTTGGCGCACACCCACCCGTCAACGGGTTTGTTCGTCCGGCAGCCTTCGCCGCAACGTTCGCACGGCCGGTTCGCCCGCTTCGACGGCACCGTGCCCTCAGCTGGCCCGCTAGGTTGCTTCGGCTGCCCGAGGGCTCTCCGCTCGCGTTGGCGTCGCCGCCTCATCGAAGTGGTCCCTCCAAATCGAGGTCCGGCTGTCGTTGTCAAGATCCTTTCCTCGCGAGTCGATGATCTTCCGCCAGCGGGCCCTTCAGGGATCGGATGGCGAGGCGTCCGGGATCGGCGCCGCCTCGATGCTGGCGGCAGCGCGGCTCGACCATTCCCGGCTCGCGATGCCGGCGGGCCGTCGGCGATGCTGTGGGCGTGGAGTACGTGTCCAGAGTGCCGCGACCGCCGCTGGACGGGCTGATCGACGACCTTTACTACCTGGAGGGTGCGCCGCCGTACGCCCGGCTGACGCTACCGCCGATGCCGGCGGCGTTGCTCATCGTCAACCTCGGGCCGCCGTTCCGCATCCGCGCCGGCACCGCCATCGAGCCGACCGATTACGCCGACGGCTGCGTGGTCACCATGCCCACCCGCGCGTTCGAGTTCGGCTACCCACTCCGGACCCGGTCCGTCGGCGTGCACTTCAAGCCGTGGGGGCTGGCGCCGTTCCTGCCGATGCCCGCGGCCGAGCTGTGTGACCGGCCGGTGACGGTAGAGCAGGTGTGGGGCCGGCGCGCCATTGCTGAGCTGCGAGACCGGCTGGCCACGGCGGACGGACCGCACGAGATGCTGACGCTGCTCGAGGAGGAGCTGACACGACGGCTGTGCGAGACCGCCGGCCTAAGGCTGGTCCGCCAAACGAGCAGCGTCATCGCGGCGACCAGCGGAGCGGTGGCGATCGGCGACCTGAGGGTGGCAGCCGGTGTCAGCAGCACTCATCTGGCACAGCGGTTCAAGGAACTCATCGGCGTCACGCCGAAGCGGCTGGCCCGCACCTACCGCTTCGCCGCCACCGTATTCTCGATCAACCCCGCCGAACCGATCGACTGGGGCGACCTCGCCGGTCGCGCAGGCTACTTCGACCAGGCCCACTTCGGCCACGAGTTCCGGGCGTTCACCGGGCTCACGCCGACCCGGTACGTCGAAGTCCGGCGGCAGTTCCTGCGCGAGTATCCCGGCCACGTGCTGGACAGCTGGCCGCTGCCGGCCGATTGATTTCTTACAAGAGCGACAGCTCACGACACGCCAAGATGGGGGCATCCCGAAGCAGAGGAGCGCCCCATGGGCAAAGTAGTCATGTACAGCTCGGTGTCGGTGGACGGCTTCGTCGCGGACGAGAATGACCAGCCCGGACCGCTGTTCGACTGGTTGTCCAGCGGTGACGTGCCGTTGGACGAGAGCGGCGAGTTGAAGGTGTCGCAGACGTCTTACGACTACACCCGGCCGTACTGGGACCAGATCGGGGCGACAATCGTCGGCCGCCACGTCTTCGACATCACGGACGGCTGGGACGGGCAGCCTCCGGGCGGGGTCGACCATGTGGTCGTCGTGACGCACCGGCCGCAGCCCGAGGGCTGGAACCCCGAGGCGCACTTCCACTTCGTCGACGGCGTCGAGGCAGCCGTGGCCAAGGCGCAGGAGCTTGCGGGTGACCGCATGGTCGAGGTCGCCGCTGGCGAGGTCGGTGGCCAGGTGCTTGCCGCAGGCCTGGTCGACGAGGTGCGCATGGACGTCGTACCCGTCGTGTTCGGGTCCGGCAAGCGCTACTTCGGGTCGGTCCACGCGCAGCACCTGTTGGAGGATCCTGACGTGGTGATTCAGGGCAATCGGGTGCTTCACCTGCGCTATCGGGTGCGCCGTTGACCGATCTGAGCGTCCACACCGGGCTGCCGGCGAAGTGAGTCAGAGTTTCTGTACGTCTCCAAGGCGGCTCTGAACGGGCCGCACGCACCCCCGCCTGGGCGCGCGTCGGCCGCGTACAGAAGCCATGCTTGCGGGACCTTGAGCGAGCCAGCGACCGAGTGAACCGCCTTGCTGGCATTCCATAGACCTCGAGCGCGGCAAGCAAGATCCGGAACATGCGCGGAATGGTCAAGGGCTGTGCTGGGAAGCCCTCGGGTGTATGTCCTGGTAGGGCGGGGCCTGCCCAACAGGCGCTACACCCCTTTCTAAACCGTGTGGCGGCAGCAGCGCTGACAGCAAGTAGCCACGACGCGGGCGCGCTACCCAACGACCGACCGGTGCGTGGACGAGTACTGGCGCACGTACTCCCAGACCGGTTCGGAGAGTTCCTCATCGGATCGCTCCTGGCCCACCACCTCGTACCAGGCAAGGTTCTCGATCCAGAACCGGGCAATGAACTGGTCGAAGTCCTCGGCCACGCGCACGAGGTCTTCATGCGGCTCCTCCTGGGGGTTCACCCGCAGGTCGTACGCCTCACCGCCGCACACGACCTCGTGACGGCCGTCCGGGAGCAGGTGCAGATACCAGAACAGGCAACCCTGCTGGTCGTTGAGGAATCGCACCAGCTGCGCCCCATGGTGGACAGGGCTCGGGGCCAGCGGAAGATCCGAAGCCCAGTAACACGACGTACAGGTCGGCACCGAGTCGCGTAGCACCGGATCAGCCATGAACGCGACGAACTGCTCCGGCAGGGCTGCCTCATGCCCGAACACGGGCCTGCCATGGGTCAGCGTGTCCAGGCCGTACTGACCGGCAGCGCGCTCATTGAGTGGCACCAGTTCCCGCATCCAGCTGTGCAGACCGCCTGGATGTCCGAGGGGAAGCGCCGGCAGCGCGGTGCGGGGGCTCCCGCTGTACGTGGCGAAATCGACTTCGTGGCTGCGGAACCTGCCTAGATCGAACGAGATCCACCCGTCGTTGATCGTCATGGCGGCACCATAGCGGCGGCCACCGACAGCGCCCGCCGTGCGTCGAGCTCCACCGGATGCCTCACGGGGGTTGCTGCAAAGGCGGGTGCCAGGCCGACGTCGGCGGGCAAGAATACGGCGTGGCATCCCACCAGCAGTCCCACGATCGAACCCGCTACGTCCGCGACCGCCAGTGGCTCGAGTACGCGGTTCATGAGCTTCCCGCCGGTGTGCTGTGGGGTGTTGACGGCGCGACGCCGGAGCAGTGCGCCGAGATGCTGGACGGCTTGGACGAGTTCGCCGGCGTCTGTGATCGCCTCGGTCTGGCGGGCCACGCAGAATTCATCGACGGCTGCCGGTGGCATTTCGACCACTATCCGCACTTCCTGGGTCGGCGCCGCCACTTCGTGGATTACGTCACCTACATACGTGACCGGCGCGGGCCGGTGCGGGTTCCGCCACCGCCGCGACCGGACTGGTTGGGACGTCGCTGACCCAGCGCCGCGTGACGTTGCCCGACACGGAATCCGGTCGAGTTCCGCTCTAACGCCACAGCGCTACGGGCCATCACCGCCGCTTGTCCGGCAGCCAAGCTGCCCACATCGCTGCGACCGCGCAGAGCAGCAGCAGGCAACCGAACCCACCACAGAGCAGCGCGCCGCCGGCGAGGAGACCCTCCACGCGCATGATCGTAGGCTCGGGGCAGCGACCAGCAAGCCCCGCTCGGGCCGCCGCTGGGCCCTGCAGGCCGTCGAGAGTTCACGCCGAACAGGTCACTTATCGAGCTTGCCGGGCCTTGAGGAAGGCGTGAAAGAAGCTCTCGGGCACTGAGCCGCTTCGTGACGTTTTTTCGGCCCAGGCCGGCCGCATTTCCGGATGCTACATTGCTCGACAGGTACAAATGGCCCGGTCGAATGAGAAGGGGCCGATGGTCATGACAGCAATTCGCATTTTTCGGCGAGGCACACCACGTCGAATATTGTGTATCGGAATTGTCCTCGCGTTGGCTCAAGCGCTCGCGCCAACCGCCAGTGCAGCGGGCACAGGCGTCCGGCCGAGAATCAACTGGCGAGGGGAGGATCCGCTGTCGAGTGCCAGGTACGCTCTGGCGGCCGCCGCCGTGCCAGATGGGTCGATCTTCGCGATCGGGGGAGCCGACGGGGCCTCCGTTACTCGTGTCGTCGAGGTGTACTCGGTCAGGACGAGACAGTGGACGTTCGGTCCGCCGCTGCCGCGTAGCAGGTACCGCCATGCTGCGGCGACCGGCGGGGACGGCCGCGTCTACGCGATCGGTGGCAGCTCGCCCGGTGACGAGCAAGCTTTTCTCGCTTCGGTGCTCGCGCTGAGACCCGGCACAAATCATTGGGTGCCCGTCGCGCCGATGCCAACCCCACGTCAGTTGCTCGCCGCGACCACTGGACGAGACGGCCGCATATACGCCGTCGGAGGTCACCACTACAGGACGCTCAGCGCTCTTGAGATCTACGACCCGAAGACGAATCGGTGGACGACCGGAGCGCCAATGCCGACGCCGCGCTACGAGATGGGCGTGGCGAGCGGGCCGGATGGTCGAATCTTTGCGATCGGTGGCTGTGGAAACGGCGTGCTGAACGTCCTCGACGTGGTCGAGGTGTACTCGCCCCGGACCAATACGTGGACGACGGCCGCGCCGCTACCGACCCGACGTTGCCTCGTCGATGCCACCTCAGGCCCTGATGGTCGAATCTACGCGGTCGGAGGCTGTGAACTGGTCACGACCCCCACGGGAACATCGGATTGCGTCGACACCGCGCGAGTCGATGTGTACTCGCCCCGGACCAACAGCTGGAAAACGGTCACGGGCACCGCCATCCCCCATCGCGAGGGAGCGCTCGTCACCAGCGGCAGGAGGATGTTCGCCATCGGCGGGCACACGGACGCCGTGGAGTCCGCGCGGTTGGTCCCCTGTTGGATCAGGTGCCGCTGACAGCAACCAGCCCAACGAGCGCGACCACGGTGTTTGACTCGCACCAAGCCTGCCTCGACCCGTTCGCCGGCAGGTCACACCGGAGAAGGTCAAGCTCCTCGGGTACGCCTGGCCGATCGTCAGCTCCGCCGCTCGGCTCCGGCATGGCGGGCGTGCGTCCGGGTACTGCTGACCGTGACCTTCTCGATCGCGGCGCGGTGTCCGCGTACGGGCCAGCTCGGGGTGGGAGCCCTGACGGCCAGACCCGCGGTCGGCAAGCTCGTCGCGCACGTCCACCTCGGCGGTGGTGTGGTGGCGACCCAGGCCACCCCCAATCCGTTCCTGGCCTACGACGGCCTGCCGCTGCTCGCCGAGGGCCGCCCGCCGCAGGACGTCCTGGAGGAGTTGCTGGCCCGGGACCCGGGTCGGGAGGTGCGGCAGGTCGGCATGGTCGACCGTCAGGGCCGCGCGTACGCCTTCACCGGCTCCCGTACGAAGGACTGGGCGGGGCACCACACCGGGCCGGGTTACGCAGTGCAGGGCAACCGCCTGGTGGGCCCGGAGACCCTCGCGGAGATCGTCCGGGTCTTCGAGGACAGCCGAGAACTCGACCTGGCGGAGCGGCTCGTGCTGGCCATCGAGGCCGGCGAGGAGACCGGCGGTGACCGGCACGGCGCACGGTCGGCGACCGTGACGGTGATCGGCGATCAGCCGTACCCGATCTGGGACGTGTGGGTCGACGACGCCGTGCAGCCGGCGTGGGAACTGCGCCGGCTGCACGGCGTATTCCAGGAGGAAGTGCTGCCGACCATCCAGCAGCTGCCCACCCGCGACGACCCCATGGGCGAGGCCGCCCGGCAGGCGCTCGGGTAGCCCGCGCTCCAGCGGCCCCGCGGGAGCCGGCTGAAGAACAGCTGCGGTTCAGAGATGGGTGAGCAAGGAGGTCACCGGTTCGCCGGCAACGGTCAGGAGATGGCCGCCTTGACCAGCTCGACGACCTTCTTCTCCACCGCGGGGCTCCACTTCTGCAGCGCGTACGCCACCGGCCACAGATCGCCGTCGTCGAGGTTGGCCGTGTCCTGGAAGCCCAGGGTCGAGTACCGGTAGTTGAACTTGGCCGAGTCCTGGAAGAAGATGACGATCTTGCCGGCGGCGTTGGCGTAGGCGGGCATCCCGTACCAGGTCTTCGGGGCCAGTTCCGGGGCGGCGGCGGTCACCGTCGCATGCACCCGCTCGGCGAGTGCCCGGTCCTCCGGCGTCATCTGCGCGATCCGGTCCAGGACGGCCTGCAGGTCGTCGGCCTTCTTGGCGCCCTTCTTGCCCTCGGCGCGCAGCTCGGCGGCGCGCTCCTTCATCGCGGCACGCTCCTCGGCGCTGAAGCCGTCGGACACGGTGGCAGTCTTCGCGGACATTCTCGGGCTCCCTGTCGTCGTTCGAGACTCGGCGTGGCGCCGGCTACCTGGGGAAAAATCTAGGCCCGGCGGCACCGCGGGCGCTTCTCGATTCCTGATCGGATCGCAGGTCCGGACGAGGCGTTCGAGTAGCGCGCTGCTGGGCCAGGGACGGTCCGCACACCGGGGGCGGACATGCCCCTGAGCCTGTGCGGCAGGCAACCGCGGCCGGCGGGACGTCCCGCCGGCCGCGATCACGGCGAGCGCGACGCCCGCCGGCCGTGACTCAGCCGCGCGACCAGCGTTGGTTGGCGGCGCCGTGGCAGGTCCAGAGCAGCACCTTGGTGGTGTTGGTGGTCGCCGCCCCGGCGACGTCGAGGCAGAGCCCGGACTGCTCGCCGACGATCGTGCCGTCGGCCCGCCAGGTCCACTTCTGGTTGCGTTGCCCGTTGCACGGCCAGATGATGACCGCCGTGCCGGCCGTGGTCCCTTGGTCGTACGCGTCGAGGCACTTGTCGCCGTAGACCCGCAGTTCCCCGGCGGGGGTGCTGGTCCAGAGCTGGTTCGCCGACCGCTGGCAGTCGTAGATGATCGTGGCGGTGCCGTTGGTCCGCGCGGCGCCGTTGACGTCGAGGCAGCGTGCGGAGCCGGCACCGACGATCGTCGAGGTGGTCAGGGTGGCCGGAGTCCCGCCCCGGACGCGGAAGACCGCCACCCCGTGCGCGGGCACGTCGGCGGCGAGCGTCCCGGTGCTCGACGACGTCGCGCCGGTCCACAGGTCCCGGACGGTGAACGGGCCGACGCCGAGCAGGCCCACCTCGGTGGTCGTGGTGGCGATCCGGGTGGTCGCACCGCCCCGGTTGAGCAGGGCCACGGCGACCGAGCCGTCGGCCAGGGCCTTGGCGACGACCTCGGTCGAGCCGTCGTCGCGTACCCGGCGCCCGCCGTGGCCGGCCGGGTCCTGGTTGACCGCGATCAGGTCGGCGTTGCGCAGGACCGCGCTGACGTCGGCCGACATCGACCGGATGTCGTTGCCGGCCATCAGGGGCGCGGCCATGATCGCCCAGAGCGCGAAGTGCGCCCGGTACTCGGTGGGGGTCAGGCCACCGACGCCGACCTCGAGCATGTCCGGGTCGTTCCAGTGGCCGGGGCCTGCCTGGCCGGCCAGCGGCAGCGTCTCGTCGACGATGTTGACGACGCCCATGGGGTACGAGTTGACGTTGCCGGTGTCCCAGTAGGGCTTGATGTCCTCCGTGGTGCGCCACAGGTCGGCGATCGCGCTCCAGTTGTAGGTGGTGCCGGTCACCGCGTGGTAGCTGTTGGGGTTGATGCTGTAGACGATGTCGCGCCCGGTGGCGCGTAGCGCGTCCCGCATCAGGGTGAACGCGGCGACCTGCTCGTCCCGGCTGCCGTCGGGGGAGCACCAGTCGTACTTCAGGTAGTCGACGCCCCATGCGGCGAACGTGGCGGCGTCCTGCCGCTCGTGACCCAGGCTGCCGGTGGAGCCGGGGTAGCCGCCGCCGCGCTGGGCGCAGGTGCGGGCGGTGGGCACCTGGTAGATGCCGAACTTCAGGTCCTTGCCGTGCAGGTAGTCACCGAGCGCCTTCATCCCGCTGGGGAAGCGGTCGGGGTTCGCGCGGAGGTTGCCCTGCGCGTCGCGCTGCGGATCGAACCAGCAGTCGTCGATCACGACGTACGAGTAGCCGGCGTCGCGCATGCCGGAGGAGACGATCGCGTCGGCCATGCCGCGGATGAGGCCCTCGTCGATGTCGCAGCCGAACGTGTTCCAGGAGTTCCAGCCCATCGGCGGGGTCTGGGCGGGGCTGCCGGGCGCCGCCGGGGCGGGTGCCACGGGCAGGGCGACGGCGAGCGCCGCGGTGGCCAGGAGGGTCAGCGCCGACGCGAGCACGCGCCAGCATCGGGATCGATGCATTGCCATCTCCTTGCGGGAGAAGGGCAGCACCTCGGACGCCGACCGGGGAACTCTGCCACACGGATGAACGTTTTCTATCAGAACCTCACATCGACGGTCAACAATGAACGTCGACGGTGGCTCAGGAACGTCCGAGGCGGGGCACGACCGGGCGCACCTCGACCGGAGCCCCCGGCCCGCCACCCGCTCGCGAGCGGTACGCCGGAACGCCCACGCAGGTGAAGAGCAACGCCCCGAGGTCGTCCGGCTCCCCGAGCAGGGGCGGGACCTCCGAGTCGATGAAGGTCATCCCCGACGCGCCCGCGCCGAGGGCGTATGCCGCCAGGTGCAGCCGCCCCTCGACCAGCCCGGCCGCGAGCTGGGCGTCGCGGTAGCCCCGGTCGTCGAGCGCCGACAGCGGCGTGGCCGCGATGACGACGTACGCGGCATCGCCGGCGAGCGACTGGTCCAGGCAGACCCGCAGCAGCTCGTCGCGCAGGTCGCCCGCCCACAGCGGCCGTGCCAGGTCGGGCCAGCGGTACAGGCCCGGTGCCACGTCGTCGACGCCGTGGACGGCCACCCAGTGCGGTACTCGCACGCCCCGCAGGGCCGCGGCCAGCGACCACTCCAACAGCGGGCGGGGCAGCGTCCGGGACCGGTCCATGCGTCGCTGCGAACCGCGCCGGCGTACGACCTGGTCCAGCGATTCCGACGGCGGATGTTCCGCCAGCGCGGGCCCGTCCGGCCAGGGCGCCCCGAGCACGTCCCGCTCGCCGGCGCGCTGGGCGGTGGTGCACAGCGGCAGCTCGACCGGCGGCAGCTCACCCGCCACCGCCGGCCCGGTGGCGCCGATCGCCGGCTCGCCGTCGCCGAGGGACAACAGGGCGAGCGGGTACTCGTGCACGCCGTCCGCCCCGACCAGCTCCCGCACCGCGACGTCCGGGAAGAGCGAGCGCAACCGCGGCGCCATGCCCGCGCTCGCCGCCGCCGCCGACAGTTGCGACAGCAGCGTCCCGGCGTCCCAGTAGAGATGCCGCCACCCGCGCTCGGCGTAGCGCCACCCCGTCCGCCACGGCACACCCGTCACCACCAGGGTCGTCGCGGCTCCGGTGGCGGCGGGGCCGACCTGGACCAGCGCGTGCCGCGTCGCGTCGTACCAGTGCACACCGTCCGGGACACCGGCGACGCCGCGGGTGCTGGCGTAGACCTCCAGCGGAAAGCGCGCTCCCGCCGATCCGGAGGCGCGGTAGAGCACGCGGCGCCCGTCGCGTTCCGCGGTGCGGACGACCCCGGCGCCGAGGAAGAGCACCCGCCCGAGCTGCGCCGCGTCCAGGGGCTGCGCCTCCGGCGTGACGCCCGCGAGGACGGCGGTCGCGGGGACGGCGGAATCGGGCAGGTCGCGCGGCAGCGCCAGGACGGCCAGCCCGTCCGGGTACGCCTTCATCGGTGGCGGGAGGGTCGCGGGGTCGTTCGGGACGAGGTCGCGGCGCACGCGCGGGTCCGCGACGGGCACGTCCCACTCGCGGTCCGGCAGGTACGACGTCAGCCGGTGCAGCAGCCCGGCGCCGGAGTCGAGGTCCACCCGGCCATCCTGCCAGGCCGGGCGTCGGGCGGCGATCGCCTCCGTAGCGTTCCGCGGCGGCAAACAGGCCGTCTGCCCACCCGGCACGGGAACGGGGAAGAGGAATGGATGCCCTGTTCCGGGCGCGGAAGACGGTTGGCCCCGCGACGCGCGGGTATCCGCCGCCGTGACCGACTGGCCGAAGGTCTTCACCCCGGACACTCCGTTGCTGGAGATCGTCGTCCGGGGCAGCGTCATCTACCTGACGCTGTTCTTCCTGCTACGGGTCCTGCTCAAACGGGAGAGCGGCACCACCGGCGTCACCGACCTGCTCGTCATCGTGCTGATCGCCGACGCCGCCCAGAACGGCATGGCCGCCGACTACACCTCCATCACCGACGGCCTGGTCCTCGTCACGGTGATCATCGGCTGGTCGTACCTGCTCGACGCCCTCGCCTACCGCTGGCCCGCCGCCGCCCGGCTCATCCACCCACGCCCGCTGCTGCTCGTTCGTGACGGACGGATCCTGCGCCGCAACATGCGCCGCGAACTCGTCACCGAGGAGGAACTGTACGGGCAACTCCGCCAGCAGGGCATCGACGATGTCGCCGCTGTCCGCGAGGTCCGCATGGAGTCCGACGGCCAGTTCAGCGTGATCCCCGCATCCGGCGACGCGCCGCACAACAAGCGCGACAGGCGCCGAGCCGTCTGAGGTCCGGCGTCAGACTCCGACCGCAGGGGTGCACGGTCAGCGGGGCCGGCCGGTCAGGCTGGCGGCGGCCAGCCGGGCGAACTCCTGCGGGTTGTCGAGCATGACGTTGTGCCCGGCGTTCGGCACCGTCAGCACCGTCACCCCGGCGGCGGTGAGGCCGTCCGGGTCCCGGACCGGGGAGCCCCGCTCTCCCTGGATGAACGTGCGGGGGATCGGCAGTCGCACCAGCATGTGCCGCATGGTGGGCCGGGTCGCCGCGACCAGGTGCACCGCGCTGCGGTGCAGGCCGACCGGGTCGGCGAGCCGCATGGTGGCGGCCCACTGCGGCCCGACCCGGTCGAGGGTGTCGGCAAGGCCGCCGGCCAGGAACTCCGCCTCGGTGTACGCGTTGATGCCGCTGCCGCCCGCCTTCGGTGCCGGGCTGGGCTCCAGGTTGGCCTCGACCAGCACCAGCCGGGCGACGAGGTCGGGCCGGTGGTGGGCGAGCACGATCGCCACCGCGCCGCCCATGCTGTGGGCCACCACCTCCGCCGCTCGCACCCCGGCGGAGTCCAGGGCCGTGGCGAGGGTGGCGGCGTGCTCCTGGAGCGTGTAGCCGAAGTCCGGCGGTCGATCGCTCAGCCCGTGACCGAGCAGGTCGACGAAGAGTGACCGGTGCCCGGCCAGTTCGGGGCGGGTGGCCACCGGGACGAAGTACGGCGCGGACATGGCGCCCAGACCGTGCAGGTACACCCGCACCGGCTCGGCGCCGGACACCTCCACCCACCGCATCCGAGCCCCGTCCGGACCCACCGTCGCGTCACGCATCTGCCGGACGACACCTCCGCGCCGAGGGACCTCGGCCTGACGAACAAGGGAACGCCTTCTACCCGGCGAACCTCGTCTCGAACCTGCCGGCGTGGCGGTCGAGATTCGTGCGGTGCTGTCGATCCGGCTCCCCGTCGTTCGTGTAGCGGGCGAGCGGCCGGCACGGTGCCGACCGTCGACACGGAGGGTGTGTGGTGATGCGGAAGCTGATCGTCATCGAGTTCGTGACCCTTGACGGGGTCATGCAGGGGCTGGGATCGCCGGACGAGGACCGGGACGGCGGCTTCGACCATGGCGGCTGGGCCGCGCCCTTCTTCGACGAGGACCAGGGAGCGGCCGCGGTCGAAGGACTGAAGTCGACGACGGCGTACCTCTTCGGCCGCAGGACCTACGAGAAGATGGCCGGCTACTGGCCGAACCAGCCCGACGAGAACCCGATGGCCGCGCACCTCAACGCGACCCCGAAGTACGTCGCCACGCGGACCCTGACCACCCTCTCCTGGTCGAACTCGGAGGTGCTCGGCGGAGAGCTGGTTCCGGCCGTCCTGAACCTGAAGGCACAGGGCGACGGTGACGTCGCCGTGCTGGGCAGCGGGGTGCTGGTCCAGCAGCTCATCGCGGACGATCTCGTCGACGGATACCGCCTGTTCCTGCACCCGCTCCTCCTGGGCACCGGCAAGCGGCTGTTCCGGGAGATGAACCGGCCCAGACGGCTGCGGCTGGTCGGCTGCACACAGACCACCACGGGCGTACTCATGCTCAGGTACGACACGGTGTGACCGCCCGTCCCGGCGTGGCCGCTGTCGCGCCGGTGCGCGTCGGTGGCCTGGGGAAACGGGTGGACCGCAAGGAGCGGTCGGCGGATCGCCGGTTACCGTTGCCGTGTGCGGGCGGAGGCGGGCGAGACGATCGGCTTCTCGGTGCTCGGCTCGGTCAGGGTCGTCCGCGCCGGCACCGAGCTGCATCTGGGCGCCCGCCAGCAGCGGCTGGTGCTCGCGTTGCTGCTGGCCCGGGCCGGGTCGCCGGTCACCCTGGCCGAGCTGGTCGACCTGCTCTGGGACGAGGAGGCCCCGGCCAGCGCCGCGAACGTCGTGCACCGGCACGTCGGGGTGCTCCGGCGGCTGATCGAGCCCGGCCTGCCCACCCGGTCGACGGGCCGGCACATCCTCCGGGAGCTCTCGGGCTATCGGCTGCGCGCCGACGAGGACTCGCTCGACCTGCTGAAGTTCCGGTCGCTGAGCCGGCTGGCCGGTCGGAGCCTGCAGGACGGCGACCCGGAGTCGGCGCTACGGCATTCCCTCGACGGGTTGCGGCTGTGGCGCGGCCGGTGCGCCGCGGGCCTGGAACCGGCCTCCCGGCTGCATCCCGCCTTCCTCGCCGTGGAGGCCGAACGCGCCCAGGCCGTGCGCGAGGCCGCCGACGCCGCCGAGCGCTGTGGCCGGATGAGCGCGGTGCTGGCGCCGTTGCGGCAGGCCGCCGAGCAGCACCCGCTCGACGAGTCGCTGCAGAGCCGGTTGCTGCTGGCGCTCGCCGCCGACGGCCGCCAGGCGGAAGCCGTCGAGATGTACCGGGCGGTACGCCGCCGGCTCGCCGACGACCTGGGCATCGACCCGGGCGAGGAGCTGCGGGAGGCGTACGACCGGCTGTTGCACCAGCGCACCCAGCCGGCGCGTACCGATCCGCCGCCGCCGCTTCCCCGGCCCGCGCAGCTCCCCCCAAACCTGCCCTTCTTCACCGGCCGGGACGACCTCGTCGCCGAGGCCCGCGCGGCGCTCGCGCGCCCGGACGGGCCGGCGGTGCTCGCCGTCGACGGCATGCCCGGAATCGGCAAGACCGCCCTCGCCGTTCACCTCGCCCACGAGTTCGCCAGCGGGTACCCGGACGGGCAGCTCTATGTCGACCTGCGCGGATACGACGGGCACGAGCCGGCGATGAGCCCGGCCGAGGCGCTGCGCGGCTTCCTCGGCTCGCTCGGGATCCCCCAGGAGGGCATTCCCGCCGAGCTGCACGCCCAGGCCGGCATGTTCCGCAGCAACCTCGCCGGGCGGCGGGTGCTGATCCTGCTCGACAACTGCCGGGATGCCGAGCAGATCCGGCACCTGCTGCCGGGCACTCCCGGCTGTCTGGTGATCGTCACCAGCCGCAGCCGGCTCTGCACCCTGCTGACCGCGGCCGGCGCCCACCCGTTGCCGGTCGGCCTGCCGACCGTCGACGAGGCACGCAGGGTGCTTCTGCAGCCGCTCGGCGCCGGGGGCGTCACGGCGGACCCCGCCGCGATCGACGCCATCGTCGCGGCCTGCGGGCGGCTGCCGCTCGCGCTGGCCATGGTGGCGAACCGCCTGGCGAGCCCGCCGGCGACGACACCGGCGCAGATCGCCGCTGAGCTGGCCCAGGCGCCCGGGCTGGACGGCTTCGACGGCGACGACCCGAAGACCGGCCTGCGTGCCGTCTTCTCCTGGTCGTACCAGGCACTGTCCGCCCCGGCCGCCCGGCTCTTCCGGCTGCTGCCGATCCATCCCGGCCCCGACATCACGGTCGCCGGGGCGGCGGACCTGGCCGGCGTCCCGCTGCGCAGCGGGCGGACGCTGATCGGCGAGCTCAGCCGCGCGCACCTGATCAGCGAGGACCTGCCGGGCCGCTACCGCACCCACGCCCTGCTGCTGGCCTACGCCACCGAACTCGGCGAGGAGCACGACAGCCCGGCCGAGCGCGCCGCCGCGCAGCTGCGCTGCCGGCAGTCTCACCGGCCCACCGGCTGACCGGCGGTCACGTCGCGTCCCTGACCGGTTGCGATCGGCGACGGCACTCGATCCGCACTTCCGCGTCAGTCCATCGGCATCGGCCGTCCCTAGGCTCCGCCTCATTGACCGTTGCTCCTGGCTGTGGGAGGAGATGCCGTGCTCCGGGCACCCGTCGAATCACCGGCCGGCCGGGCCGAACGCATGACCGCGCTGCATGCGGACCACGCCCGCGCCGTGCTGCGTCTTCTGCTCCTGCTGACCCGCGGCCACCGGCAGACCGCCGAGGATCTGCTCCAGGAGACGATGCTGCGGGCCTGGCGCCACCTCGACTCGGTGCCGGCCGAGCCCGACGCCGCCCGCCGGTGGCTCTGCGCCGTCGCCCGGCGGCTCGTCATCGACGGCGTCCGGCTGCGGCTCACCCGCCCGGCCGAGGTTCATCTCGTCGACATGACCTGGATCCCCGGTGGTGACGACACCACCGGGACCGCGCTGGCGTCGCACGCCATCCGGTACGCGCTCGACCGGCTCAGCCCGGCGCAGCGCAGTCTGCTCTCCGAGGTCTACCTGGTCGGGCGGTCAGCGGAGGAGGTCGCGGGCCGGCTGGGGGTGCCGATCGGCACGGTGAAGTCCCGGACCCACTACGCGCTGCGCGCCCTGCGTACCGGCCTCGAGGCGGCCTGAGCAGGGGCGACCCCGCCAAGTCGGCGATCCCGTCACTGAGTCGAAGATCACATTGCTGCGGCGCGCCCGTCGCCCGGCGCGGGCCCTGCCGCCATGCTATGGCGATCGTGGCAACCAGCCCTTCATGGATCGCATCGAGATGACCAGCCCGCTCTCCTTCGCCGTTCTCGGCCCGGTGCGGGCCTGGCGCGGCCGGTCCGAGATCGACCTGGGCACCCGGCAGCAGCGGCTGATCCTGGCGTTGCTGCTCGCCCGGGCCGGCGGTGCGGTCAGCGTCGCCGAACTCGTCGACCTGCTCTGGGAGTCCGACCCCCCACCCAGCGCGGTCAACGTCGTGCACCGGCACGTCGGGATGCTCCGGCGGCGCTTCGAGCCGGGCCTGCCGACGCGGGCGGCGGGCTCGGTGCTGATCCGCGACGGCGCCGAGTACCGGCTGCGGATCGACGGGGAGTCGCTCGACCTGCTGCGTTTCCGGCGGCTGGTCGCCCGGGCCGGCGGCAGTTCCGGCGAGCCCGCCGTCGAGCTCTACCGGGAGGCCCTGGCGCTGTGGCGTGACCGGTGCGCCGCGGGCCTGCAGGCCGGCGGCCGCACCCATCCGGAGTTCGTCGCGGTCGACGGCGAGCGGTTCGCGGCCGTCCGGGCGGCGACCGACGCTGCCCTGCGGGCCGGGTGCGTCCACGCGGTGCTGCCCGCGCTCCGACTGGCCGCCGAGTACGAGCCGCTGGACGAGGCACTGCAGGCGCGGCTGCTGCTCGCCCTCGCCGCGGACGGCCGGCGGGCCGAAGCCCTCGCGGCCTATGCCGACATCGAGCACCGGCTCGCCGACGAACTCGGCATCCAGCCGGGCGGCGAGCTGCGCGCGGCCCGGGACAGCCTGCTCGACCACGACGCCCCGGCCGACGGCTCCAGGTCGCGGCGCGGCGCCGGACGCGCCGAGCGGGAGTTGTCGCAGCCGGTCCGGGCCGAGCCCCCGGCGCAGTTGCCGGCCGACCACCCCTACTTCACCGGCCGTCGCGACGTCCTGACCGCCGCCGAGGAGCTGCTGGCCGGCGACCGGCCGGCCACGGCGCTGGTCATCGACGGCATGCCCGGCGTCGGGAAGACCACCCTCGCGGTGCACCTGGCCCACCAGCTGGCCGCCCGCTACCCCGACGGGCAGTTGCACGCGGACCTGCGCGGTTTCGACTCCGGCGACTCGGTGATGACACCGGCGGAGGCGCTGCGCGGCTTCCTGTGGTCCCTCGGCGTCGCGCCGGCCGCCATCCCGGCCGAGCTGCACGCCCAGGTCGGCCTCTACCGCAGCATCCTGGCCGAGCGCGGGATGCTGATCCTGCTCGACAACTGCCGCGACTGGGACCAGATCCGGCATCTGCTGCCCGGCACCGGCCGCAGCCTGGTCATCGCCACCAGCCGCCGCCGGATCACCGGCGCGGCCGGCCAGGCGGGCGCCCACCCGCTGCACCTCGACCTGCTGACCGACGCCGAGGCCCGCGAGCTGCTCACCCGCCGGCTCGGCGACGCGGCGGCCGCCGACCCGGCCGCCGTCGACGAGATCATCGCGCGGTGCGGCCGGCTGCCGCTGGCCCTGGCGCTGGTCGCCACCCGCAGCGTCGGCCGGCCCGGGCTCAGCCTGCCCGCGGTCGCCGGCGAGCTCGCCCAGGCCGACGGCCGGCTGACCGGCTTCGGGGACGGGTACGCCGACCTGGAGGCGATCTTCTCCTGGTCCTACCGGGCCCTGACTCCCGAGGCAGCCCGGTTCTTCCGGCTGCTGCCCCTGCACCCGACCGGGGAGCTGAGCACCGAAGCGGCGGCCGCCCTGGGCGGCCTGTCCCTGCGCGCCGCCCGCGGCCTGCTCACCGAGCTCGGCGCGCAGCTGCTGGTGCAGCCCGGCGACGGCCGGTGGCGGATGCATGATCTGCTGCGCGCGTATGCGGTGGAGCTGGGGGAGGAGCACGACGACGCGGCCGAGCGGGACGCCGCCGTCGAGCGGGTCTACGACTACTACCAGCTCAGCGCGTACGCGGCGCACCTGCCCTTGCAGCCGCAGGTGCCGCTGCCGGAGCCCGAGCCGTCCGTGCGCGGGGTCACCGGGCGCGGCTTCACCGGCCGGGCCGACGCGATGGCCTGGTTCGCCACCGAGCAGCGGGTGCTGACCGACATCATCGCGCGGGCCAAGGACCGCGGCCGGCCCGGCACCGCCTGGCAGATCGCCTTGGCCCTGCAGAACTTCTTCCAGGACACCGCGCAGTTCCGGCAGTGGGCGGCAGCGGTGAGCACCGGCCTCGCCGCGGCCGGGGACGACCCCGCCGTCCAGGCCCTGCTGCACCGCAGCCTCGCCGGCGCCTGCTACTTCCTGGCCGATCTGGACCGCGGGCTGTCACACCTGCAGCACGCCCGGGCGCTCTTCGAGCGCCTCGGCCGGCGCACCGAGCAGGGACACGTGGAGAACAACATCGCCGAGATCCGGCTGGAGCAGCGGCGCTACCACGAGGCGATCCGGCATGCCGAGGCCGCGCGGGCGCTCTTTCGCGCCGAGGGCAACGTGCGGGGCGCCACCAACGCCCTGCTGGTCATCGCGCGGGCGCAGGGCCGGCTCGGCCGGCACGCCGAAGCGCTGGGCATGTTCGTCGAGGCGCGGCGGCAGTTCGAGGCCCTCGGCGACCTGCACGGGACGGGCACCACCCAGGCCTGGCTGGCGCACACGTACTCGATGATCGACGACCTGCCGCACGCGATGGCCAGCTGGCAGCAGGCGGTCGAGACCTTCCGCGGCGTCCGGGCCACCCACCACACCGCGGAGGTGCTGCTCAGCGTCGGCGACTTCCACTCCGCCAACGGCGACCCGGCCCTGGCCGGGCAGGCGTGGAGCGAAGCCCTCGCCGAACTGGACGGGACGGACTCGCCGATGGCCCGGCGGATCCGGGACCGGCTGCGCTGGCACCGGTGACCCGGACGCCGCGGAAGGTCTCGACCGCCTGCTGCCAGCTGGCCATCGCGTGCGGCAGGTCGTCGATCATCGAGTAC
>NZ_JBPQTL010000088.1:0-23853 GCF_051386295.1 Micromonospora sp. URMC 105
CCAGGTCGACGGGAGCGGCATCGCCGCCGGATCAGAACGCCGCCGCACAGGCCCTCACCCCGCCGCGCCGCACCCTTAGTCCAGGTCGACGGGAGCGGCATCGCCGCCGGATCAGAACGCCGCCGCACAGGCCCTCACCCCGCCGCGCCGCACCCTTCGTCCGGGTCGACGGAGGCGTCACCGCGCCCGGATCAGGACGCGGCGGACTCGGCCGGTTGCCGGGCGGTGACCAGGTCACCCAGGCGGGCCCGCCCGCCGTCGAAGGCGGTCAGCACCCAGACCCCGTCGGGCAGCAGCGCCATGGAGTGCTCCACGTGCACCGCCATCGACCGGTCCCGGGTGACGACGGTCCAGCCGTCGGCCAGTTCGGCGGTGCGCGGCGAACCCATGGTGATCATCGGCTCGATCGCGAGCGCGAGGCCCGGCACCAGACGCGGGCCCTTGCCCGGCCGCCCGTGGTTGAGCACGTGCGGGTCCTGGTGCATCTCCGTGCCGATGCCGTGCCCGCCGTACCCGTCGACGATGCCGTACCGGCCGCCCTTGCGGACCGCGGTCTCCACGGCGTGCGAGATGTCGGTCAGCCGGCCCTTGCCGCTGGCGGCGCCCCGCGCGGCGGCGGCGATGCCGGCCCACATCGCGTCCTCGGCCACCTCGGCCATCTTCAGCAGCGCCGGGTCGACCTCGCCCACACCCACGGTGATGGCGGCGTCGCCGTGCCAGCCGTCCAGCACCGCACCGCAGTCGATGGAGATCAGGTCACCGTCGCGGAGCACCTGCTGCGCCGACGGGATGGCGTGCACCACCTGCTCGTTGACCGACGAGCAAATCGAGGCGGGGAAGCCGTGGTAGCCCTTGAACGAGGGGACGGCCCCGGCCTCGCGGATCGTCGACTCGGCGATCGCGTCCAGGTCCGCGGTGCTGACCCCGGGGGCGACGGCCTCCCGCATCCGGCGCAGGGCCTCGGCGACCACCAGGCCGGCGGCCCGCATCTTCTCGATCTGGTCGGGGGTCTTCAGCTGGATGTCCAGCTGGGGACGGCGCATGGAGCGGTTACCTTTCGTTGCCGGACAGCGAACAGCGGGGCACGTCTCGCGTACCCCGCTGTCCGCACTCTATCCGCCGGATACCGGCAGGACCTCAGCCCCCGTACGACCGCAGCGCGTCGATGGCCCGGACCGTGACGTCCTCCACCGGCCCGGTGGCGTCGATGCCGACCAGCTTGCCCTGGGCACCGTAGTAGTCGACCAGCGGTGCGGTCTTCTCGGCGTACTCCCGCAGACGGGCCGCGATCGTCTCGGGCTTGTCGTCGTCCCGCTGGAACAGCTCGGCGCCGCAGCGGTCACAGATGCCCTCGCGCGTCGTGGCGTCGAACTCGACGTGCCAGATCTTGCCGCAACCCCGGCAGGTGCGCCGGCCGGAGAGCCGCCGGATCACCTCGTCGTCGTCGACGACCAGCTCCAGCACCAGGTCCAGCGCGGTGCCGAGGTCCGCGAGGAGCTTGTCCAGCGCGGCGGCCTGCGGCGTCGTACGCGGGAAGCCGTCGAGCAGGAAGCCGTCGGCGGCGTCCGGCTCGGCGAGCCGGTCCCGGACCATGTTGATGGTCACCTCGTCCGGGACCAGCTTGCCGGCGTCCATGTAGCGCTTGGCCTCGACACCCAGCGGCGTGCCCTGCGAGACGTTCGCCCGGAAGATGTCACCGGTCGAGATCTTCGGCACCGAGAGGTGCGCGGCGATGAACTCCGCCTGTGTGCCCTTGCCCGCGCCCGGCGGGCCAACCAGAACGAGTCGCATCTACCGCAGGAACCCTTCGTAGTTCCGCTGCATGAGTTGGCTCTCGATCTGCTTCACGGTCTCGAGACCGACGCCGACCATGATGAGCACAGCGGTGCCGCCGAACGGGAAGTTCTGGAACTGCTGGCTGTTCAGCCAGATGAAGAAGAAGTTCGGCAGGATCGCGACGACAGCCAGGTAGAGCGCGCCCGGCAGGGTGATCCGGCTGAGGATGAAGTCCAGGTACTCGGCGGTCGGCTTGCCGGGGCGGATGCCCGGCACGAAGCCGCCGTACTTCTTCATGTTGTCGGCGACCTCGGTCGGGTTGAACGTGATCGACACGTAGAAGTACGTGAAGAAGATGATCAACAGGAAGTAGATCGCGATGTAGATCGGGCTGCTCGGGTCGACCAGGTTGTTCTGGATCCACGCCTGGGTCTTGCCCGGGTTGTTCTGGTCGAAGAACTGCAGCGCCAGCTGCGGCAGGTAGAGCAGCGAGGAACCGAAGATGACCGGGATGACACCCGCCTGGTTGACCTTCAGCGGGATGTAGGTCGAGGTGCCGCCGTACATCCGTCGGCCGATCATCCGCTTGGCGTACTGCACCGGGATCCGGCGCTGCGCCTGCTCGATGAAGCAGACCGCGGTGATGACGAGCAGGACCAGGACCAGGACGAGGGCGAACTTGGCCCAGCCCTCGTTGGTCTTGATCTTCCAACCCTCGCTGGGCAGCCGGGCGGCGATCGAGGTGAAGATGAGGACGGACATGCCGTTGCCGACGCCGCGGTCGGTGATCAGCTCACCGAGCCACATCACCATGCCGGTACCGGCGGTCATCGTCATGACCAGGATGCTCAGCGTCAGCCAGTCCGGGATGCCGGTCCCCTCGGGGATGATCGGGAACTGGTCGCAGCGGTTCTGGAAGAGCTGCCCGGAGCGGGCCAGCGCCACGAAGGCCGACGACTGGAGGATGCCCAGGCCGAGGGTCAGGTAGCGGGTGTACTGCGTGATCTTCGCCTGGCCGGCCTGGCCCTCCTTGCGGAGCTGCTCCAGCCGCGGGATGACCACGGTCAGCAGCTGCAGGATGATCGACGCGGTGATGTAGGGCATGATGCCCAGCGCGAAGACCGAGAGCTGCAGCAGTGCGCCCCCGGAGAAGAGGTCCAGCAGGTTCAGCACCCCGGTGCTGCCGCCGTCCTGGATGGTGTCGAGGCACTTCTGCACGTTGCCGTACGAGACGCCGGGGCTGGGCAGAGTGGCGCCGAGCCGGTAGACCGCGATGATGCCTACTGTGAACAGCAGCTTCTTGCGCAGGTCAGGCGTACGGAACGCACTGAGAAAGGCGGACAGCAACTTCTTCCTCCTGCGCGAGGCGGGCCGCCGGTGATCCCTGGCGGGGCGGGGTGGGTGCCGGGCGAGTGCCCGATATCCATAGCTGGGATGGGACTCTAACAGTCCGCTCCCGGTCCGGGCAGACGTGCCCGGCTACATAAACCGAATCCGATGTTACCCGGCGCACACATGCCAGGTAGACCAGGGCGCCCGCCCAGTTGCGGACAACTGAGCGGGCGCCATGGGTCGTGCCTTACAGCTCGGTGACGGAGCCACCGGCGGCGGCGATCTTCTCCTTGGCCGACGCGCTGAACGCGTGCGCCGAGACCTGGAGAGCCACACCGCCGAGGTCGCCGGTGCCGAGGACCTTGACCGGGTGGCCCTTGCGGACCGCACCGGCCTCGACCAGCTCCTGCGGGCCGACCTGGCCGCCGTTCGGGAACAGCTCGGCGAGCCGGTCCAGGTTGACCACCTGGAAGACGACCTTGAACTTGTTCTTGAAGCCCTTCATCTTCGGCAGGCGCATGTGGATGGGCATCTGCCCACCCTCGAACGCCGCCGAGATGTTCTTGCGGGCCTTGGAACCCTTGGTACCGCGACCGGCGGTCTTGCCCTTGGACGCCTCACCGCGACCCACACGGGTCTTCGCGGTCTTGGCACCCGGGGCCGGGCGCAGGTGGTGAACCTTGATCGTCATTACTCGACCTCCTCGACCTTCACGAGGTGGTTGACCGCGAAGATCATGCCCCGAATCTCGGGCCGGTCCTCCTTGACCACCACGTCGTTGATCCGCTTCAGACCGAGCGAACGCAGCGAGTCACGCTGGTTCTGCTTGGTCCCGATGCCGGACCGGACCTGGGTGACCTTCAGGCGTGCCATCAGGACGCCACCCCCGCCCGCGACGCCAGCATGGCGGCCGGCGCGACGTCCTCGACCGGCAGACCACGACGGGTCGCGACGGCCTCCGGGGACTCGAGCCCCTTCAGCGCCGCCACCGTGGCGTGCACGATGTTGATCGGGTTGGACGAGCCGAGGCTCTTGGAGAGCACGTCGTGGATGCCCGCGCACTCCAGCACGGCACGCACCGGCCCACCGGCGATGACACCCGTACCGGCGGAAGCCGGCTTGAGCAGCACCACACCGGCAGCAGCCTCGCCCTGCACCGGGTGCGGGATCGACTGGCCGATCCGCGGCACCTTGAAGAAGTGCTTCTTGGCCTCCTCGACACCCTTGGCGATGGCCGCGGGCACCTCCTTGGCCTTTCCGTAGCCCACGCCGACGGTGCCGTCGCCGTCGCCCACGATCACCAGGGCGGTGAAGCTGAAGCGACGACCACCCTTCACGACCTTGGCGACGCGGTTGATCGCGACGACCCGCTCGAGGTGCGGGGTCTTCTCGACGGGCGCGTTTCCGCGGCCGCCCTCACGGCGGTTGTCGCGGCGACCACCCTCGTTGCCACCGGACCCGCCGCCACGGCGCTGTTGACCTGGCATCAGCAGCCTTCCTTATCTCTCGTGACGGGGTTTCTAGAACTCGAGCCCGGCTTCGCGGGCGGCATCGGCAAGCGCGGCGACCCGCCCCGCGTACCGGTTGCCACCGCGGTCGAAGACGACCTTGGAGACGCCGGCGGCCTTGGCCCGCTCGGCGAGCAGGGCGCCGACCTTGCCGGCCAGGGCGCTCTTGTCGCCCTCCGTACCGCGCAGCGACGCGTCCAGGGTCGAGGCCGACGCCAGGGTGTGACCCTTGGTGTCGTCCACGATCTGGGCGACGATGTGCCGCAGGGAACGGGTGACCACGAGGCGGGGACGCTCGGCGGTTCCGCTGACGTTCTTGCGGACCCGGAAGTGCCGGCGCGCACGCCCGACGGCACGCTTGGCGGCGACGCCGCGGCGGCGCTTGAGCAGCGTGGCGCTCACTTCTTACCTGCCTTTCCAGCCTTGCGGCGGATGACCTCGCCCTGGTACTTCACGCCCTTGCCCTTGTAGGGCTCCGGCGGGCGGATCTTCCGGATGTTGGCGGCGACCTCACCGACCTGCTGCTTGTCGATGCCGGCCACGTGGAACAGCGTCGGCTTCTCCACCGTGAAGGTGATGCCGTCCGGAGCCGGCACCAGCACCGGGTGCGAGAACCCGAGAGCGAACTCCAGGTCCTTGCCCTTGGCGGTGACGCGGTAACCGGTACCGGCGATCTCCAGGCTCTTGCGGTAGCCCTCGGTCACACCGACGATCATGTTGGCGACCAGGGTACGGCTGAGGCCGTGCAGTTCCTTGGCCTTGCGCTCGTCGTTCGGCCGGTTGACGTGCACCTGGCCGTCCTCGCCACGCTCCACCGTGATCGGCTCGGCGAGCGTGTGCGACAGCTCGCCCTTGGGACCCTTGACCTTGACGGTCTGGCCCTCGATCGTGATGTCGACGCCGGCCGGTACCGGGATCGACTTACGTCCAATACGCGACATTTCTACCTGTCTCCCGTTACCAGACGAAGGCGAGGACTTCCCCGCCAACGCTCCGCTTGCGGGCCTGCCGGTCGGTGAGCAGCCCCTGGGACGTCGAAATGATCGCCACGCCCAGCCCGCCGAGCACCCGCGGGAGCCCGTCCGACTTGGCGTACACCCGGAGACCGGGCTTGGACACGCGCTTGATGCCGGCCAGGCTCCGCTCGCGGTTCTGGCCGTACTTCAGCTCGACGACCAGTCGCTTGCCGACGGCACCCTCCTCGGGCTCCTCGACCGACCAGGTGGCGATGTAACCCTCGGCCTTGAGGACCTCGGCGATGTTCGCCTTGATCTTCGAGTAGGGCATCGTCACCCGGTCGTGGTACGCCTGGTTGGCGTTACGCAGACGCGTGAGCATGTCTGCGATCGGGTCGGTCATCGTCATGGAATTCGTCAGCCTTTCTCGCCGGGGTTCCCGGGGCGTTCCGCCCCGGGCCTACGGCGAAGAGCAATAGCTATTACCAGGAAGCCTTGGACACGCCGGGCAGCTCACCGCGGTGGGCCATCTCCCGGATGCACACCCGGCAGAGACCGAACTTGCGGTAGACCGCCTTCGGACGACCACACCGCTGGCAGCGGGTGTACGCGCGAACCGAGAACTTCGGCTTCGCGGCCGCCTTGATGATCAGCGCCTTCTTGGCCATCTCAGTTCTCCTTGAACGGGAAGCCCAGGAGCTTGAGCAGCGCCCGGCCCTCGTCGTCGGTCGTGGCGGTCGTGACCACCGTGATGTCCATGCCCCGCTGGCGATCGATCTTGTCCTGGTCGATCTCGTGGAACACCGACTGCTCGGTCAGACCGAACGTGTAGTTGCCGTGCCCGTCGAGCTTGCGACCGTCGAGACCGCGGAAGTCACGGATACGCGGCAGCGCGATCGACAGCAGCCGGTCCAGGAACTCCCACATCCGGTCGCCGCGCAGGGTCACCTTCGCGCCGATCGGCATGCCCTCACGCAGCTTGAACTGCGCGATGGACTTGGTCGCCCGCCGCACCTGCGGCTTCTGGCCGGTGATCGTGGCGAGGTCGCGGACCGCGCCGTCGATCAGCTTGGCGTCGCGAGCAGCCTCGCCGACACCCATGTTGACGACGATCTTGACCAGCCGCGGAACCTGCATGGGGTTCGCGTAGCTGTGCTGCTCCTGCAGCTGCGCCACGATCTCGTTACGGTACCGCTCCTTGAGGCGCGGCATGGTCTTGGTTTCGGTAGCCGTGGTCATCACAGGTCCTTACCGGTGCTACGCGCGATGCGGACCTTCTGGCCGTTGTCGTCGATCCGGTACCCGATGCGGGTCGGGTTCCCGTCGGAGTCCAGGACCTGCACGTTGGAGACGTGGATCGGGGCCTCCTGGGTGACGATGCCACCGGTCTTGGCGCCACGCTGGGTGGTGCTGATGCGGGTGTGCTTCTTGACCCGGTTCACGCCCTCGACCAGGACCTTGTCCTGCCGCGGGTAGGCCGCGATGACCTTGCCCTTGGCACCCTTGTCCTTGCCGGCGATGACGACGACCGTGTCGCCCTTCTTGACCTTCACGGTCACAACACCTCCGGCGCGAGAGAGATGATCTTCATGAACCGCTTGTCCCGCAGCTCCCGACCCACCGGGCCGAAGATACGGGTACCGCGCGGGTCCCCGCCGTCCTTGATGATGACGGCGGCGTTCTCGTCGAAGCGGATGTACGAGCCGTCCGGCCGCCGCTTCTCCTTGGCGGTGCGGACGACGACAGCCTTGACGACGTCGCCCTTCTTCACACCGGCACCCGGGATCGCGTCCTTGACGGTGGCCACGATGACGTCGCCGATGCTCGCGTAGCGCCGACCGGAGCCACCGAGAACCCGGATGCACAGGATCTCCCGGGCACCCGTGTTGTCGGCGACGCGCAGTCGCGACTCCTGCTGAATCACGTCTATCTCCTATGTCTGCCGGTTCTCCGGCCGCCCGGAGGCGGCCGGAGCCTGGCGGAACCTGCGCCCGACCGATACCGGCCGAGCTCGAGCCTTCGCTACTTGGCCTTCTCGAGGATCTCCACGAGCCGCCACCGCTTGGTGGCGGAGAGCGGCCGGGTCTCCATGATCAGGACCCGGTCGCCGATGCCGGCCGAGTTCTGCTCGTCGTGCACCTTCAGCTTGCTGGTCCGGCGCATGATCTTGCCGTACAGCGCGTGCTTGACCCGGTCCTCGACCTCGACCACGACGGTCTTTTCCATCTTGTCGCTGACCACGAGGCCCTCACGCACCTTACGGCGGGCCCGCGCGGCGGCGGTGGTGTTCTCGCTCATGATGCAGTCACCTCAGTCGGCGCGGCCGAGAGACCCAGCTCGCGCTCACGCATGATCGTGTAGATCCGGGCGATCTCCCGACGGATGACCTGCAGCCGCCGGTTGTTGTCCAGCTGCCCGGTTGCGGCCTGCACGCGGAGGTTGAACAGCTCCGCCTTGGCCTCACGCAGCTTCGTGACCAGCTCCTCCTCGGAGAGCTCACGCAGCTCGGAAGGCTTGACGCCCGCTGCCATCAGGATTCACCCACTTCGCGCGTAACAATGCGGCACTTCATCGGGAGCTTGTGGATCGCGCGACGCATCGCCTCTCGCGCGATCTGCTCGTTGGGGAAGGACATCTCGAAGAGAACCCGCCCCGGCTTGACGTTGGCGACCCACCACTCGGGCGAACCCTTACCGGAACCCATGCGGGTTTCCGCCGGCTTCTTGGTGAGGGCCTGGTCCGGGAAGATCGTGATCCAGACCTTGCCGCCACGCTTGATGTGACGGGTCATCGCGATACGCGCCGACTCGATCTGGCGGTTGGTCACGTACGCCGGCTCGAGAGCCTGGATCCCGAACTCGCCGAACACCACCCGGTTACCACCCTTGGACGCGCCACTGCGGTCCGGGTGGTGCGGCTTGCGGAAGCCCTTCGGGGGCTTGCGCGGCATCAGCATCTGTCAGCCCTCCTGCTGCGTTTCTGCCGGAGCAGCCGCGGCCGAGGCGACAGCAGCGCTGTCGATCGGCTCGCCACTCGGCGTCTCGGCCTGCTGAGCGATGGTGGTCGCAGCAGCCCGGCCGGCCTCGGTACCACCGGCGGTCGTGCCGGACGAACCCGACCGGCCACGGCGCGGCCGCTCGGGGCGGTCGCCACGGTCACGGCGCGGGCGGGACGGACCGGCCTCGGCCGGAGCCTCCCGGCCCGGGACGGCGTCGCCCTTGTAGATCCAGACCTTCACGCCGATCCGGCCGAAGGTGGTACGGGCCTCGAAGAAGCCGTACTCGATGTTGGCCCGCAGCGTGTGCAGCGGAACCCGACCCTCGCGGTAGAACTCCGTCCGGCTCATCTCGGCGCCGCCGAGGCGGCCCGAGACCTGAACCCGGATGCCCTTGCAGACGGGGTTCTTCATCGCCGACTGCATCGCCTTGCGCATCGCCCGACGGAAGCTGACCCGGCTGGAGAGCTGCTCGGCAACGCCCTGGGCGACCAGCTGCGCATCCGACTCGGGGTTCTTCACCTCGATGATGTTCAGCTGGACCTGCTTGCCGGTGAGCTTCTCCAGCTCGCCGCGGATCCGGTCGGCCTCCGCACCCTTACGGCCGATGACGATGCCCGGCCGGGCGGTGTGGATGTCCACGCGGACCCGGTCGCGGGTGCGCTCGATGTCGACCTTGGAAATGCCGGCACGCTCGAGGCCCTTGGACATCATCCGGCGGATCTTGACATCCTCGCCGATGTAGTCCTTGTAGAGCTTGTCCGCGAACCAGCGGGACTTCCAGTCGGTCGAGATGCCGAGCCGGAACCCAGTGGGGTGAACCTTCTGACCCATTACTCGGCGCCCTCCGTCTTGCTCTCCGTCTCAGCGGCCTCGGCCTGCTTCGCCGGGGCGGCCTTCTTCGCGGCGGCCTTCTTCGGCGCAGCCGGCGCGACCGCCTCGACCGCCACGGTGATGTGGCAGGTGCGCTTGCGGATCCGGTACGCCCGGCCCTGCGCCCGCGGCCGGAACCGCTTCATGGTCGGGCCCTCGTCGACGAACGCCTCGCTGACGAGCAGCGCGTCGGGGTCCAGCCGCTCGTTGTTCTCCGCGTTGGCGATCGCGCTCGCGAGCACCTTGTACACCTGCTCGCTCGCAGCCTGCGGCGCGAACTGCAGCACCGTGAGCGCCTCCTTCGCGGGCAGGCCGCGGACGAGGTTGACCACCCGGCGCGCCTTCATCGGCGAGATGCGCACGTGCCGCGCAACCGCCCGCGCGCCCGGAAGCACCGGAGCGTCGCCCTTTCCTGGCATCGCTGTAACCCCTTGTTCCTCTATCCGTATGCCCGCGGCGTCAGCGCCGACGGCTCTTCCGGTCGTCCTTCTCGTGACCCTTGAACGTGCGGGTCAGCGCGAACTCGCCGAGCTTGTGCCCGACCATCGCCTCGGTCACGAACACCGGGACGTGCTTGCGTCCGTCGTGCACGGCGATCGTGTGACCCAGCATCTCCGGGATGATCGTCGAGCGCCGCGACCAGGTCTTGATGACGTTCTTCGAGCCCTTGTCGTTCTGCGTCTCCACCTTCTTGAGCAGGTGGTCGTCGACGAACGGGCCCTTCTTCAGGCTGCGAGGCATGTCTTATCTCCCTCAGCCGCGCTTACGCGTGGCGTAGCGACGGCGGACGATCAGCCGGTCACTCGGCTGGCCCTTACGACGGGTGCGGCCCTCGGGCTTACCCTGCGGGTTGACCGGGTGGCGACCGCCGGAGGTCTTACCCTCACCACCACCGTGCGGGTGGTCGACCGGGTTCATCGCGACACCACGGACGGTCGGGCGCTTGCCCTTCCACCGCATCCGGCCGGCCTTGCCCCAGTTGATGTTCGACTGGTCGGCGTTGCCGATCTCGCCGATGCTGGCGCGGCAGCGCACGTCCACCCGCCGGATCTCACCGGACGGCATGCGGAGGGTCGCGTACGCGCCCTCACGGCCGAGCAGCTGGATGCCGACGCCGGCCGAGCGGGCCAGCTTGGCGCCGCCGCCCGGACGAAGCTCCACGTTGTGGATCGTCGTACCGACCGGGATGTTGCGCAGCGGCAGGTTGTTGCCCGGCTTGATGTCGGCGCCCGGACCGGACTCGACGCGGTCGCCCTGCTTCATGTCCTTCGGCGCGATGATGTACCGCTTCTCGCCGTCGGCGTAGTGCAGCAGCGCGATGCGCGCGGTGCGGTTCGGGTCGTACTCGATGTGCGCGACCTTCGCCGGCACGCCGTCCTTGTCGACCCGCTTGAAGTCGATCAGGCGGTACTGCCGCTTGTGGCCGCCACCGTGGTGCCGGGTGGTGATCCGGCCGTGGGCGTTGCGTCCGCCCTTCTTCGGCAGCGGAGCCAGCAGCGACTTCTCGGGCGTCGACCGGGTGATCTCGGCGAAGTCGGCGACGCTGGAGCCACGCCGGCCCGGCGTCGTCGGCTTGTACTTACGGATAGCCATTGTCTACACCCCTCAGCTGACCGGGCCGCCGAAGGCCTCGATACGGTCACCGTCAGCCAGCTTCACGATCGCCCGCTTGGTCGACTTGCGCTGACCGAAGCCGGTCTTGGTGCGCTTGCGCTTGCCCTCGCGGTTGAGCGTGTTGACCGTCAGGACGCGGACGTTGAAGATCTGCTGGATAGCGATCTTGATCTCGGTCTTGTTGGCGTCCGGGTGCACCAGGAAGGTGTACCAGTTGCGGTTCAGCTCGCTGTAGCTCTTCTCCGAGACGACCGGCGCGACGATGATGTCGCGCGGATCGGCGATCGTGCTCACTTGCCACCCTCCTCGGTGGTCTCGGCGGGAACGCCCAGGAACTCGTCCAGGGCCTCCTTGGTGAAGACCACGTCGTCGGCCACCAGCACGTCGTACGTGTTGAGCTGGCCGGCCTCGATCAGGTGCACCCGCGGCTCGTTGCGCAGCGACACCCAGTTCAGCTCGTCGGTGCTGCTCAGCACGACCAGGACCCGACGGGCCTCGGTCAGCTTCGCCAGCGTGGCCAGAGCGGCCTTGGTCGACGGCTTCTCGCCCGAGACGAAGGCCTCGACGACGTGCACCTGGCCGGCGCGCGCCCGGTCGGAGAGGGCGCCACGCAGGGCGGCGGCCTTCATCTTCTTGGGGGTGCGCTGGCTGTAGTCGCGCGGGACCGGGCCGTGCACCACGCCACCGCCGGCGAACTGCGGCGCGCGGATCGAGCCCTGCCGGGCACGACCGGTGCCCTTCTGCTTGTACGGCTTCTTGCCGCCACCGGCGACCTCGCCGCGGGTCTTGGCCTTGTGCGTGCCCTGCCGGGCCGCCGCGAGCTGAGCCACCACGACCTGGTGCATCAGCGCGATGTTGGCCTGGACGTCGAAGATGTCGGCCGGCAGCTCGACGGAGCCGCTCTTGGCGCCCTCGACGTTGCGGACGTCAACGGTGGTCACTTGGCCGCACCGCCCTTCTTCACCTTGGTCTTGGCCGCGGTACGGACCAGGACCAGCGCGCCCTTGGGGCCAGGGATGGCGCCACGAACGAGCAGGAGGTTGTTCTCGGTGTCGACCGCCTGGACGGTCAGGTTCTGGACGGTGTAGCGCTCGCCACCCATCCGGCCGGCCATCCGGACGCCCTTGAAGACGCGGCCGGGGGTCGACGCGCCGCCGATGGAGCCCGGCGAGCGGTGCTTGCGCTCGACACCGTGGCTGGCGCGCAGACCGTGGAAGCCGTGCCGCTTCATGACACCCGCGAAGCCCTTGCCCTTGGTCTTGCCGGTCACGTCGATGGAGGCGCCGGGGGCGAACTCCGCGACCGTGATCTCCTGACCGAGGGTGTACTCGGCCGCGTCCGAGGTGCGCAGCTCGACGATGTGCCGGCGCGGCGCCACGTCCGCCTTCGCGTAGTGCCCGCTGATCGGCTTCTTGACCTTGCGCGGGTCGATCGTGCCGTAGGCGAGCTGGACCGCGGAGTAACCGTCCTTCTCGGCGCTACGAACCTGGCTGACGACGCACGGGCCGGCCTGAACCACGGTCACCGGGACAACTCGGTTGTTGTCCCAGACCTGGGTCATGCCGAGCTTTGCGCCCAGGATCCCCTTGACTTGCCTGTCCATTTGTCCGGTCCCTACAGCTTGATCTCGATGTCGACGCCAGCCGGCAGGTCGAGGCGCATGAGCGAGTCGACCGTCTTCGGGGTCGGGTCGATGATGTCGATCAGCCGCTTGTGCGTGCGCATCTCGAAGTGCTCGCGCGAGTCCTTGTACTTGTGCGGCGAGCGGATAACGCAGAAACGGTTGATCTCCGTGGGCAGCGGCACCGGGCCCGCGACCTGCGCCCCGGTGCGCGTCACCGTCTCGACGATCTTCCGCGCCGAGGAGTCGACGACCTCGTGGTCATAGGCCTTGAGCCGGATGCGGATCTTCTGTCCCGCCATGGTGGCTTCTGTTCCTTCTCTCGATGCCGCTGTGTTGCGGGCGCCTGTACCGGCTGGTACAGGCCCACTTCGCCGACCCCCGCGGTCGGGCGTGTCGCGCCCTCGGGCCAGGCTCCGCCCCGGGACTCCGGAGCGATTCTCAGACCACGCGGTGGGTCAAGGCGCCGATCGCATCACAGCGATCTGGACGCCGTGCGAGGGTGGTTGACCGCCTGGGGCGATCAACCACCCAACGCGCGACTGTTGGTCTCCCGGAGGTCCAGCTTTCACCGGACGCAGGTGACTAACCGTCGTTACGCAACCTGACTAGTATGCCGCACTGCCGGCGGCGACGCTAATCGGGGTTACCCAGTTCACTTGATGATGCTGGTGACGCGACCAGCGCCGACCGTACGACCACCCTCGCGGATCGCGAACTTGAGGTTCTCCTCCATGGCGATCGGCTGGATCAGCTTCACGGTCATGGTGGTGTTGTCGCCCGGCATGACCATCTCGGTGCCCTCGGGCAGCGTGACGACGCCGGTGACGTCCGTGGTCCGGAAGTAGAACTGCGGACGGTAGTTCTGGAAGAACGGGGTGTGCCGGCCGCCCTCCTCCTTGGAGAGGATGTAGACCGTCGCCTCGAACTCCGTGTGCGGGGTCGTGGTGCCCGGCTTGATGACGACCATGCCGCGCTCGACGTCCTCGCGCTTGATGCCGCGCAGCAGCAGACCGACGTTCTCACCCGCGCGGGCCTCGTCGAGCAGCTTGCGGAACATCTCGATGCCGGTGCAGGTGGTCTTCATCGACTTCTCGCGGATGCCGACGATCTCCACCTCCTCGTTCGGCTTGAGGATGCCGCGCTCGGCGCGACCGGTGACGACGGTGCCACGACCGGTGATCGTGAAGACGTCCTCGATCGGCATGAGGAACGGCTTCTCGGTCTCGCGCTCCGGCTGCGGGATCGCGGTGTCCACGGCGTTCATCAGGTCCATGAGGCGCCCGGTCCACTCCGGGTCGCCCTCGAGGGCCTTCAGCGCCGAGACCCGGACGACCGGCAGGTCGTCACCCGGGTACTCCTGCGAGGAGAGCAGCTCACGGACCTCGAGCTCGACGAGCTCCAGGAGCTCCTCGTCGTCGACCATGTCGCTCTTGTTGAGCGCCACGACGATGTACGGCACACCGACCTGACGGGCCAGCAGCACGTGCTCGCGGGTCTGCGGCATCGGGCCGTCGGTCGCCGCCACCACCAGGATCGCGCCGTCCATCTGCGCGGCACCGGTGATCATGTTCTTGATGTAGTCGGCGTGACCGGGGCAGTCGACGTGCGCGTAGTGACGCGCCTCGGTCTGGTACTCGACGTGCGCGATGGAGATCGTGATGCCGCGGGCCTTCTCCTCCGGCGCCTTGTCGATCTCGTCGAACGGCGTGTACGGGTTCAGGTCCGGGAACTGGTCGTGCAGGACCTTGGTGATGGCCGCCGTCAGCGTCGTCTTACCGTGGTCGATGTGACCAATGGTGCCGATGTTGACGTGCGGCTTAGTCCGCTCGAACTTCGCCTTCGCCACTGGTGTCCTCCTGTGGACTTCTTGGTTCGTTCGCCCCGGCGCGCCGATTGGCGCTTAGGACTCTGTCGACAGCCTTTCCGGCCTGGCGGCCGGAGAGCTTTGGTGGGTTCTGCGGCGATGAAGCCTACAGGCCCGGTCTCACACAACCCGATCGAGGTGGCCGCGGGCGGGGAGTGCCCTCCCGCGACCAGCCTCGAACCATCGGATCAACTCAGGTGAGCGTCACTCACCAGTCGCCTTGGCGATGATCTCCTTCGCCACGCTCTGCGGAACCTCGGCGTAGGAGTCGAACTGCATGCTGTAGCTAGCCCGGCCCTGGGTCTTCGACCGCAGGTCGCCGACGTAGCCGAACATCTCCGACAGCGGCACCAGGGCCCGGACGATACGGGCGCCGCTGCGCTCCTCCATCGCCTGGATGATGCCGCGCCGGGAGTTGAGGTCGCCGATGACGTCACCCATGTTCTCCTCCGGAGTGGTGACTTCAACGGCCATCATCGGCTCGAGGAGCGCGGGGTCGGCCTTGCGGGCCGCCTCCTTCATCACCATCGAACCGGCGATCTTGAATGCCATTTCCGACGAGTCGACCTCGTGGTACTGGCCGTCCAGCAGCGTCAGCTTGACACCCACCAGCGGGAAGCCGGCGAGGATGCCGTACTGCATCGCGTCCTGGGCACCCGCGTCCACCGAGGGGATGAACTCCCGGGGGATGCGGCCACCGGTGACGGCGTTCGCGAACTCGTAGGTCGGCGACTCGTTGTCCAGCGGCAGCGGCTCGACGCTCACGATGACGCGGGCGTACTGGCCGGAACCACCGGTCTGCTTCTTGTGGGTGTACTCGATCTTCTCCACCTTGCGGCGGATCGTCTCGCGGTACGCCACCTGCGGCTTACCGATGTTCGCCTCGACGTTGAACTCGCGGCGCATCCGGTCGACCAGGATGTCCAGGTGCAGCTCGCCCATGCCGGAGATGACCGTCTGACCGGTCTCCTCGTCCAGCTTGACGCGGAAGGTCGGGTCCTCCTCGGCCAGCCGCTGGATGGCGGTGCTGAGCTTCTCCTGGTCGGCCTTGGTCTTCGGCTCGATGGCGACCTCGATGACCGGCTCCGGGAAGGTCATCGACTCCAGGATGACCGGGTTCGCCGGGTCGCACAGCGTGTCACCGGTGGTGGTCTGCTTGAGACCCTGCACCGCGATGATGTCGCCAGCCTGGGCCGAGCTGCGCTCTTCCCGCTTGTTGGCGTGCATCTGGTAGATCTTGCCGATCCGCTCCTTGCGGTCCTTGGTGGAGTTGACCACCTGGGTACCGGTCTCGACCACGCCGGAGTAGACCCGGACGTAGGTGAGCTTGCCGAGGTGCTTGTCGGTCTGGATCTTGAAGGCCAGGCCGGAGAAGGGCTCCGACTTGGACGGCTTCCGCTGCATCGGGGTCTCGCCGTCGGTGGCCGTACCCTCGATCGCCGGAACGTCCAGCGGCGACGGCAGGAAGTCGACGACGGCGTCGAGCATGGGCTGCACGCCCTTGTTCTTGAACGCCGAGCCGCAGAGCACCGGGTTGGCCTTGCTGGCGATGGTGGCCCGACGGATGGCGGCCTTGATCTCCTCGACGGAGATCTCGTCGCCCTCCAGGTACTTCTCCATCACCGCGTCGTCGACGTCGGCCAGGGTCTCCATCAGCTTCTCGCGCCACTCCGCCGCGGAGTCGGCCAGCTCGGCCGGGATCTCCTCGATGGCGTAGTCCTCACCCTTCTGGGTCTCCCCGCGCCAGGTGAGGGCGCGCATGCCGATCAGGTCGACGACACCGATGTGGTCGCCCTCGAGGCCGATCGGGATCTGGAGCACCAGCGGGGTGGCGTTGAGCCGGTCGATCATCATCTGCACGCAGCGGAAGAAGTCGGCACCGGTCCGGTCGAGCTTGTTGACGAAGCACATCCGGGGGACGTGGTACTTGTCGGCCTGACGCCAGACGTTCTCCGTCTGCGGCTCCACGCCGGCGACACCGTCGTAGACCGCGACCGCACCGTCCAGCACCCGCAGCGACCGCTCGACCTCGACCGTGAAGTCGACGTGACCGGGCGTGTCGATGATCTGGATCGTGTGGCCCTTCCACTCACACTTGGTGGCAGCGGAGGTGATGGTGATACCACGCTCCTGCTCCTGCTCCATCCAGTCCATGACGGCAGCGCCCTCGTGGACCTCACCGATCTTGTACGTGATACCGGTGTAGAACAGGATCCGCTCGGTGGTCGTGGTCTTACCGGCATCGATGTGCGCCATGATGCCGATGTTGCGTACGTTGGCGAGCGCGTCTGCGGCGGCCACTTCAATCCCTACTTATCGTCGTCTCGACACAACTGGTGGCGGTTCCGGCGCCGGTCCGGCGCCGGAACCAGGGTGTTACCAGCGGTAGTGCGCGAAGGCCTTGTTCGACTCGGCCATCTTGTGCGTGTCCTCGCGCCGCTTGACGGCGGCACCCAGACCGTTGCTCGCGTCCAGCAGCTCGTTCATCAGCCGCTCGACCATGGTCTTCTCACGACGGGCCTTGGAGTACGTCACCAGCCAGCGCAGACCGAGGGTGGTCGCGCGGGCCGGGCGGACCTCGACCGGCACCTGGTAGGTCGCGCCACCGACGCGGCGGCTGCGGACCTCGAGGGTCGGCTTGACGTTGTCCATCGCGCGCTTGAGCGTGACGACCGGGTCGGTGCCGCTCTTCTCGCGGCAGCCCTCCAGGGCGGCGTACACGATGCGCTCGGCGAGCTGACGCTTGCCACGCATCAGGATCTTGTTCACCAGCTGAGTGACCAACGGCGAGTTGTACACCGGGTCAGCGACCAGCGGCTTCCGCGGAGCGGGTCCCTTACGCGGCATGTCAGCTCTTCTCCTTCTTCGCGCCGTAACGGCTGCGCGCCTGCTTGCGGTTACGGACACCCTGGGTGTCCAGCGAACCGCGGACGATCTTGTAACGCACGCCGGGGAGGTCCTTCACCCGGCCGCCGCGGACGAGCACGATGGAGTGCTCCTGCAGGTTGTGACCGACGCCCGGGATGTAGGCGGTCACCTCGATCTGGCTGCTGAGCTTGACACGCGCGACCTTGCGGAGCGCCGAGTTCGGCTTCTTGGGGGTGGTGGTGTACACGCGGGTGCACACACCGCGCCGCTGAGGACTGCCCTTCAGCGCCGGGGTCTTGGTCTTGGTCGTCTTGGCCTGGCGGCCCTTTCGGACCAGCTGCTGGATCGTGGGCACCGGGTTTCTCCGCTCCCTTCGGCCGCTTCCGCGGCCGCGCCGTCTGCTCGTTAGCCGTCCTGGTGGAAGGCTCTCCTACATTCCGGCCAGGGCCACCTGGTGGAGGTCCCGGCACCCGCGGTCGGGCGTGTCGCCCAGCTCACGGTCCCGGTGCCGTCGCTCACGCGCGCACCGGATTTCTGTTCGCCGGCACGCGGTGGACCACGCGCCGGGTCTTGGACTGTGTCGTGCGGCCGCTCGTCACCGGAGGGACCGGATCACGCGCACGCACGAGTTGCCCGGGCAGGCCCGGGCACAAGGGGAAAGAGTACCTAGCACAGCCTCGCAGGTCAAAACGGAATGGTCCGGCGGATCTCAAACCCCGCCGGTCTGCCACACCGTGGTGCCTGCTCACCCGTGATGGGCACCTACGGATCCAAGTGTACCGGCTGGTCGCGGAAGCGGCCCGTCGCCCCCGCCGCGATCGCCGTCACGCGAACTGCAGCAGCAGCGCCAGCCCCAGCCCGGACAGGCAGAGCAGCACACCCACCGCCCCGCAGCTGATACCCGCCGTGGCCAGCCCACGCCCGGTGAACCGGACCGCCGGCGGTGGCGCCGCCCGCCCGATCTGCCGCCGGGCCAGCAGGCCGGCGACGATCGCGGCCACGCCGGCCAGGGTGCCCGGCACGGTGAACGCACCGGCCGCCCAGGCGCCGCCGTACCGGGCCGCGCCGACGCCGAAGCAGGCCACCAGCACCGACACCAGGATCGAGACCACCCCGGCCACCAGCGCACCCACCGCCGGCCCGGAGGTCACCGCCGGCACGTCGAGGTGGACCACCCCGAACGGGGTACCCGGCACCGGATCGACCCGCTTGGGCGGTCTGGGCGCTTCCCGCGGCGGCGGGGGCAGCGACCCCGGACCGGGGCCCCACCCGCCGCCCGGCCCACCGGGGTACGCCCCGGCCGGCCCCGGCGACGACTGCCCTGGGTACGCCCCGGAGACCTGACCCGGCTGCACCGGCGAGAGCTGCCCCGGATACGCCCCGGGAAACTGACCCGGCTGCACCGGCGAGAGCTGCCCCGGATACGCCCCGGGGAACTGACCCGGCTGCCCGGGCGAGACCTGCCCGGGATACGGCCCGGAGACCTGACCGGGGTGCACCGGCGAGAGCTGCCCGGGATGCACCCCGGAGAACTGGCCCGGCTGCGCGGGCGAGACCTGGCCCGGCTGCGCGGGCGAGAACTGGCCCGGCTGCGCGGGCGAGACCTGGCCCGGCTGCGCCGGCGAGAGCGGTGCCGGCGGCGGGCCGGACGGTGACGCGTACCCGGTCGGGGCGGCCTCCGGCGCGGTGCCGATGCCGTGGTCCGGCCGGTCACCGCCGGCGGACCCCGGCGCCGACCAGGGCGACACCGGCGCTTCGGCGGTGGTCCCGCCGGGCGGGGTCGCAGCGGTCCCGGGCGCGCCCGTCTCCGGGGGTCCGGCGGGCTGCCGGCCCGGGTCGGCTCCCGACGGCGGCGCCGGTTCCGTCACGTGGTCCTCCTGTCGACAAGCCAGATCCCTCGCCGCGCGACGGACACCGGCCAGGCTACCGTCGGCGCGCACCGCCGTGCAGGGCGCACGAGCACGGCCGGCGCTCAGTCCACGTTCGGGGCGAAGTCCTGCCCGAACGGGGCGTTGGCCAGCCGGACCACGCCGATCACCACCAGCGTCACCACGGCGACCGCGACCAGCACCAGGCCCGTCCAGGCCAGCCGCTCCCCCTGCCGCAGCCAGGCCGCGCCGGTCAGGTACCCGCCCGAGGCGTACGCCTCCCGCCGGGCCTGCCGGGCCAGTTGGAGCGCCACCGTCGCGGGCACCACCCCGCCGACGAAGAGCCCGGTCAGCGCCCCGATCAGGCCCAGCGCGAAGACGGCGCGGGCCTTCGTGGCGGGAGCCGGGTCGGGGTCGAGCGGGTGGCGTGGCGGCTGGTGCGCCACGGGCAGCGGCCCGGGAGCGGTCGTCATACCCCCATCATGCCCGCCGGCGCCTGCCCGGACCGGGCACCTGCGGGAGCACCCCGGAACGCGGCGAGGCCCCCGGCGCGCACGCCGGGGGCCTCGTCGTTCACTGCTTAGCGGTACGACCCGAAGTCGAAGTCGTCCAGCGGCACGGCCTGGCCGCTGGCCGGTCCGAAGCCGTAGTCGGTCTCCGGGTAGCCGGTCATCGAGTAGACCTTGGCCTTCGCCTCCTCGGTCGGCTCGACCCGGACGTTGCGGTACTTGCTGATGCCGGTACCGGCCGGGATCAGCTTACCGATGATCACGTTCTCCTTGAGGCCGACCAGCGAGTCGCTGCGCGAGTTGATCGCCGCGTCGGTCAGCACCCGGGTGGTCTCCTGGAAGGAGGCCGCCGAGAGCCAGGAGTCCGTGGCCAGCGAGGCCTTGGTGATACCCATCAGCACCGGGCGACCGGCGGCGGGCTCGCCGCCCTCCGAGACGAGCCGGCGGTTCTCCGACTCGAACAGCGCCCGGTCGACCAGCACACCCGGCAGGAACTCGGTCGAGCCGGAGTCGATGACCGTCACCCGCTTGAGCATCTGGCGGATGATGATCTCGATGTGCTTGTCGTGGATGAGCACACCCTGCGAGCGGTAGACCTCCTGGACCTCCTGGGTCAGGTGGACCTGGACCGCGCGCGGGCCGAGGATGCGCAGCAGCTCGTGCGGGTCGATGGTGCCCTCGGTGAGCTTCTCGCCGACCTCGACGTGGTCCCCGTCGTGGGTCCGCAGCCGGACCCGCTTGGAGATCTTGTCGTAGACGATCTCGTCGCTGCCGTCGTCCGGCACCACGATGATCTTCCGCGACCGCTCGCCGTCCTCGATCCGGATCCGGCCCGGGGTGTCGGCGATGGGCGCCTTGCCCTTCGGGATCCGGGCCTCGAAGATCTCCTGGACACGCGGCAGACCCTGGGTGATGTCCTCACCCGCGACACCACCGGTGTGGAAGGTACGCATCGTCAGCTGCGTACCCGGCTCACCGATCGACTGGGCGGCGATGATGCCGACCGCCTCGCCGACGTCCACGGTCTTGCCGGTCGGCAGCGAGCGGCCGTAGCACGCACCGCAGACGCCCAGCTTCGACTCGCAGGTGAGCACGCTGCGCACCCGGACGGTCTCGGTCCCGGCGGCGACGATCTTGTCGACCAGGATCGAGTTGATGTCCTGACCCCGGTGGGCCACCACGGTGCCGTCCGGCCCCTTGATGTCGTCGGCCAGGGTACGGGCGTGCACGCTGGTCTCGGCGTGCTCGTGCACGACCAGCTTGCCCTCCAGCCGCTCGCCGATCTGCATCGGGATCGCGCGGTCGGTGCCGCAGTCCTCCTCGCGGATGATGACGTCCTGCGAGACGTCCACCAGACGACGGGTCAGGTAACCCGAGTCGGCGGTCCGCAGCGCGGTGTCGGCGAGACCCTTACGGGCACCGTGCGTGGAGATGAAGTACTCCAGCACGGACAGACCCTCCCGGTAGCTGGCCTTGATCGGCCGC
Organism: Micromonospora sp. URMC 105; assembly: GCF_051386295.1. NCBI lineage: Bacteria > Bacillati > Actinomycetota > Actinomycetes > Micromonosporales > Micromonosporaceae > Micromonospora > Micromonospora sp. URMC 105. Next base: position 21,273 of record NZ_JBPQTL010000088.1, read on the forward strand.
GGGATGATCTCACCCTTGGGGTTGGCCACCAAACCACGGATCGCCGCGATCTGCCGGAGCTGGAGCAGGTTACCGCGGGCACCCGAGTTGATCATCTTCCACAGCGGGTTCTCCTGCGGCAGCGCGGTGTCCATCTCCTTGGCGACCTCGTTGGTCGCCTTGGTCCAGATCTCGATGAGCTCGCCGCGGCGCTCCTCGGCGGTCATCAGACCACGCTGGTACTGCTTGTCGATCCGGTCGGCTTCCTTCTCGTACTTCTCCAGGATCTCCCGCTTGCGCGGCGGAGCGATGACGTCCTCCATGCCGATGGTGACGCCGGACCAGGTGGCCCAGTGGAAACCGGCCTCCTTGAGACCGTCGAGGGTGGCCGCGAGGGCCACCTTCGGGAAGCGCTCGGCGAGGTCGTTGACGATCGCGGAGAGCTGGCCCTTGCGGATCTCGTAGTTCACGAAGCGGTAGCCCTGCGGCAGCGTCTCGTTGAACAGGACCCGGCCGAGCGTGGTCTCCACGGTCAGCGGCTCGCCCTCGACCCAGCCCTCCGGGGCGGTCCACGGCTCGGCGCCGGCGCCGTTGTCGACACCGATCACGCCGCGCAGGCGGATCTTGACCGGGGTCTGCAGGTGCAGCTCGCCGGCGTCGAACGCCATCCGCGCCTCGGCGTCCGAGCTGAACGCCCGGCCCTCGCCCTTGCCACCCGGGGTCAGGTGGGTGAGGTGGTAGAGACCGATGACCATGTCCTGGGTGGGCATGGTGACCGGCTTGCCGTCGGCCGGCTTGAGGATGTTGTTCGACGACAGCATCAGGATCCGCGCCTCGGCCTGGGCCTCGGCGGAGAGCGGCACGTGCACCGCCATCTGGTCACCGTCGAAGTCCGCGTTGAACGCGGTGCAGACGAGCGGGTGGATCTGGATCGCCTTGCCCTCGACCAGCTGCGGCTCGAAGGCCTGGATGCCCAGACGGTGCAGGGTGGGCGCGCGGTTCAGCAGCACCGGGTGCTCACCGATGACCTCTTCCAGCACGTCCCACACGACCGGGCGCTGCCGCTCGACCATCCGCTTGGCGGACTTGATGTTCTGCGCGTGGTTGAGGTCGACCAGCCGCTTCATCACGAAGGGCTTGAACAACTCCAGCGCCATCTGCTTGGGCAGGCCGCACTGGTGCAGCTTCAGCTTCGGGCCGACCACGATGACCGAACGGCCGGAGTAGTCGACGCGCTTGCCGAGCAGGTTCTGGCGGAACCGGCCCTGCTTGCCCTTGAGCATGTCGGAGAGCGACTTCAGCGGACGGTTACCCGGACCGGTGACCGGCCGGCCGCGACGGCCGTTGTCGAACAGCGCGTCGACGGCCTCCTGGAGCATCCGCTTCTCGTTGTTGACGATGATCTCGGGCGCGCCGAGGTCGATCAGCCGCTTGAGGCGGTTGTTCCGGTTGATCACGCGGCGGTACAGGTCGTTCAGGTCGGAGGTCGCGAAGCGGCCACCGTCGAGCTGCACCATCGGGCGCAGGTCCGGCGGGATGACCGGGACGCAGTCCAGCACCATGCCGAGCGGCGAGTTGCGGGTGTTCAGGAACGCCGCGACGACCTTGAGCCGCTTGAGCGCCCGGATCTTCCGCTGGCCCTTGCCGGAACGGATCGTCTCCCGCAGGCTCTCGGCCTCGGCGTCGAGGTCCATGTTCTGGACCAGCGCCTTGATGGCCTCGGCGCCCATGCCGCCGGTGAAGTACTCGCCGAACCGGTCGCGCAGCTCGCGGTAGAGCAGCTCGTCGGTCACCAGCTGCTTCGGCTCCAGCTTGCGGAAGGTGTCCAGCACCTCGTCGAGGCGGTCGATCTCGCGCTGGGCCCGGTCGCGGATCTGGCGCATCTCGCGCTCTCCGCCCTCCTTGACCTTGCGCCGGACGTCCGCCTTGGCACCCTCGGCCTCCAGCTCGGCCAGGTCGGCCTCGAGCTTGGCGGCCCGCTTCTCGATCTCCGAGTCGCGGCTGTTCTCGGACTGCCGCTTCTCGGCGAGGATCTCGTTCTCGATGGTCGAGAGGTCACGGTGACGCGACTCGGCGTCCACGCTCGTCACGACGTACGAGGCGAAGTAGATGATCTTTTCGAGATCCTTGGGGGCGAGGTCCAGCAGGTAGCCCAGCCGGCTCGGCACGCCCTTGAAGTACCAGATGTGGGTCACCGGAGCGGCGAGCTCGATGTGCCCCATCCGCTCACGACGGACCTTGGAACGGGTCACCTCGACGCCGCAGCGCTCGCAGATGATGCCCTTGAAGCGGACCCGCTTGTACTTACCGCAGTAGCACTCCCAGTCCCGCTGCGGACCGAAGATCTTCTCGCAGAAGAGCCCGTCCTTTTCCGGCTTCAGGGTGCGGTAGTTGATCGTCTCAGGCTTCTTGACCTCACCGTGCGACCACTGACGGATGTCGTCGGCGGTGGCGAGGCCGATGCGCAGCTCGTCGAAGAAGTTGACGTCGAGCACTATGTCCCCTATGTCGTCGTCTGTACTGCTAGCTAGTGGGTGGGGTGGGGGGCCGGCTGGGCTACCTGCTGGACCTCGCCCCCAAGGATCTCGAAAAGATCATCTAC
>NZ_JBPQTL010000089.1:0-23288 GCF_051386295.1 Micromonospora sp. URMC 105
ACAGGGCCTGCGGACCGGCGTACAGGTCGGCGCCGGACTGCCGGCTCCACGGGCCGGCGGGCTCGACGTCACGCTCGGGCCAGGGCAGCGCCGGCGGGCGTTCCGGCCGGTCCCAGCCGCGAGGCTCGGGGCCGCCGTAGGGGTCGGGGTGGGACATCACGCACCGAGCGGGAGCGGGACGAGTTCCACCACATGACGCAAGACCAAGGCCATCCCCTACACGCGTGACTGTTCCGTCCGATTGACCGGCCCGACGGCCGGCCGATTCCCGCCGTTCACCGCGCGGTGGCCGGGAATCGTGCCGAGCCTACTGCACCCGGGAGCCGGGGGCGGCGGACGAGGCCACCACCGGCCTCCCCCGCCCCTCCGGGCCGGTCCGCCGGCTGCCCGGCTCGTCGTCCCGCCGCGGCGACCGACCCGAACCGCGAGGGCGGAGGCCCGGGCACCCGCCACGACCGTCCCGGGCCGACCGGGGCTTTTGGACACTCGCCGCCCATGCCTTCGGGTGCCGGTGGTCGAGACGCCGCGAGGCCCGCTCCCGGGTCCCGGGACGGGCCTCGCGTGGTGCCGGACGGGTGTCCCGTCCGGACGACTACACCTCGAGCAGCTCGGTTTCCTTGTGCTTGACCAGCTCGTCGACGCTGGCGACGTACCGCTGGGTGAGGTCGTCGAGTTCCTTCTCGGCACGGCGGCCGTCGTCCTCGCCGACCTCGCCGTCCTTGACGAGGCGGTCCAGCTCCTCCTTGCCCTTCCGGCGGATGTTGCGGATGGCCACCTTGGCCTCCTCACCCTTGTGCCGGGCCACCTTGATCATCTCGCGGCGGCGCTCCTCGGTCATCTGCGGGAGCAGGATGCGCAGCTGGTTGCCCTCGTTGTTCGGGTTCACGCCGAGGTCGGAGTCGCGGATCGCCTTCTCCATGGCGTTGATCTGCGAATTGTCGTACGGCTTGATGATCACCATGCGCGGCTCGGGAACCCCGATGGAGGCCATCTGGGGCAGCGGGGTGGGGGTGCCGTAGTAGTCGATGACGACCTTGGAGAACATGGCGGCGTTCGCGCGGCCGGTGCGGATGGCGCCGAACTCTTCCTTGGCGTGCTCGATGGCACGCTCCATCTTCTCCTCGGCCTCGAGGAGGGTGTCGTCGATCACCGGTCTCCTCGCCTCCTTCTGTTACTCGTGGTGGGCTCTGCTGCTGTCTGTCGGAGGACCGCCGCAGCGGTCGGCCGGGGACGTTCAGGCGGTGATCAGGGTACCGATCTTGTCGCCGCCGACGGCGCGAATGATCGTGTCGTCGCCCTGTGCGCCGAAGACCAGCATCGGCAGGCCGTTCTCCATGCAGAGGCTGAACGCGGCGGCGTCGGCCACCCGCAGGTTGCGGCGCAGCACCTCGGAGAAGGTGATCGAGTCGAACTTGCTGGCGGAGGGGTCGATCCGGGGGTCGGCGGTGTAGACGCCGTCGACGCCGTTCTTGCTCATCAGCACCACGTCGGCGCGGATCTCCAGCGCGCGCTGGGCGGCGACGGTGTCGGTGGAGAAGTACGGCATGCCGGCACCCGCGCCGAAGATCACCACGCGGCCCTTCTCCAGGTGCCGGATGGCGCGCAGCGGGATGTACGGCTCGGCGACCTGGGCCATCGTGATCGCGCTCTGCACGCGGGTCTCGATGCCCTCCTTCTCCAGGAAGTCCTGGAGGGCGAGGCAGTTCATCACGGTGCCGAGCATGCCCATGTAGTCGGCCCGGGCCCGGTCCATGCCGCGCTTCTGCAGCTCGGCGCCGCGGAAGAAGTTGCCGCCGCCGACCACCACGGAGACCTGCACGCCGCGGCGGACCACGGTGGCGATCTGCCGCGCGATGGCCTGTACGACGTCCGGGTCGACGCCGATCGCCCCGCCGCCGAAGACCTCGCCGGAGAGCTTCAGCACCACCCGACGAGCCCGCCCGGGCGGCGGCGCCGTCGGGTCGTCCGCCCCCAGGCTCCGGTCACTCACAACCTGCGTCATCCGCCCCGCCCCTCCCCGCGCGCACGTCCTGCACGCCGCGTACCGCGCTACTGCCGCTGCTGACCCTATGTGACGAGGAGGCCGCGGTGCCTGTCACGTACACCGGCGGCCTCCTCGTCGACGTTCCCTGCCCACGGGCGCGTCACACGCCCGATCCGGCGGCTCAGGCCTGGCCGACCTCGAACCGCAGGAAGCGGGTCACCTCGATGCCGGCCTCGGCCAGCATCTGCTTCACGGTCTTCTTGTTGTCGGCGACCGACGCCTGCTCCATGAGGACGTAGTCCTTGAAGAAGGCGTTGACCCGACCCTCGACGATCTTCGGCAGCGCCGCCTCGGGCTTGTTCTCCTCGCGGGCGGTCTGCTCGGCGATGCGCCGCTCGGACTCGACGACCTCGGCCGGAACCTCGTCCCGGGTGAGGTACTTCGGCCGCATGGCGGCGATCTGCATGGCGGCGCCGCGCGCGTCGGCGTCACCGGCCTCGTCGGTCTTGCCGGCGTACTCCACCAGCACGCCGACGGCCGGCGGCAGGTCCTGGCTCTTGCGGTGCAGGTAGACCGCGACGTTGCCGTCGAGCTTGGCGAAGCGGTTGAGCACCAGCTTCTCGCCGATCTTGGCGGACTGCTCCTGGACCAGGTCGGCGACGGACTTGCCGTCCAGCTCCGAGGCGAGCAGCTCCTCGGCGTTGCTGACGCCGCTGCGCTCGCCGTGCTCGACCAGCTGCTGGGCCAGGGCGACGAACGCCTCGGTCTTGGCGACGAAGTCGGTCTCGCAGTTGAGCTCCAGCAGGGCCTTGCCGGAGTGGGCGATCAGGCCGTTGGCGGCGGTGCGCCCGGCCCGCTTGCCGACGTCCTTGGCGCCCTTGACGCGCAGGATCTCGACGGCCTTGTCGAAGTCGCCCTCGGCCTCGGTCAGCGCCTTCTTGCAGTCCATCATGCCGGCGCCGGTGAGGTCGCGGAGCTTCTTGACGTCCGCGGCGGTGAAGTTGGACATGACTCTCTCTTCGATGTCGGAACTGCGGGTGGGATGGTCTGGGTGCCGGTTACCCGGATCCGGGCCGAATGTGCCCGGCGTACCCGCCGCTCCCCACCGTCCGGAAGACCGGCCGGTGGGGAAGCGGCGGTGCGGTCACTCCGCGGCGACGGCGGCCGGCTGCTGGGCCGGCTGCTCAGCCTGCTGCGCCGGCTGCTCGTCGGCCTTCTTCGGCTCCTCGAGCAGCTCGCGCTCCCACTCGGCCAGCGGCTCGTCCGCGCCGACCTGGCCCGGCTCGGGCTTCTCGTCGGTGCCCCGACGACGGCCGGAGCGGGCGATCAGACCGTCGGCGACGGCGGCCGCGACGACCTTGGTCAGCAGCTCGGCCGAACGGATCGCGTCGTCGTTGCCCGGGATCGGGAAGTCGACCTCGTCCGGGTCGCAGTTGGTGTCGAGCACCGCGATCACCGGGATGCCCAGCTTGCGGGCCTCGTCGACGGCGATGTGCTCCTTCTTGGTGTCGACCACCCAGATCGCGGCCGGGAGCTTCTGCATGTCCCGCAGACCACCGAGGGTCTTGGTGAGCTTGGTCTTCTCGCGGAAGAGCTGCAGGGTCTCCTTCTTGGTGTAACCGGCGGCGGTGCCGCTCAGGTCACCCAGGGCCTCCAGCTCCTTCATCCGCTGCAGGCGCTTGTACACCGTCTGGAAGTTGGTCAGCATGCCACCGAGCCAGCGGTGGTTGACGTACGGCTGACCGACCCGGGTCGCCTGCTCGGCGATGGCCTCCTGGGCCTGCTTCTTGGTGCCGACGAAGAGGATGCTGCCACCCTCGGCGACGGTCCCGCGCACGAACTCGTAGGCCTTCTCGATGTAGTCGAGGGTCTGGCGCAGGTCGATGATGTAGATACCGTTGCGCTCGGTGAAGATGAAGCGCTTCATCTTCGGGTTCCAGCGCCGGGTCTGGTGCCCGAAGTGGACACCGCTCTCCAGCAGCTGACGCATGGTCACGACGGCCATGGTGGGTACTCCTATTTTCCCTGGTTGTCCCGTCCGGCCGGCGGCCGGACGCCTGGCGCCCGGTCGTCGGCCATGAAGGGCCCGACCAAGATCGGGACCAGGGAGGCCGGCGCCCCACGACGAACCGTGGAGAGGGCGCGCGAGGTCGACCGCGCGAGGCGGTCGCCAGTCGACCAGTGTACGCGCCCGTCCCGCCGCCGAACTGCCGGGTACGAGAACCGGTCCGTGACAGCCGGTGGCCGGCCCCGTACCACCGCTGTTCGATGCCCCCGGCCCGCGAATTCGGACACAAGCCGCATCCGGGTCTCGGCCCACCCGGGGTGGGGTGTACCGGCGCCGGACGGCGCCCGGCCGGGGGCCGACGGCCAGGGCGCCAGGATGCCGGGGGCCGACGGTCAGCGCGCCCGGATGAGCCGGAGCGCCCGGGTCGGCCGCCGGGTGCCGCCGGTCGCGCCGGCCGATCCGCCCGGCGGCCGGTGAGCGCGCCGGGTCAGCCGACGGCGAGTGCGGCGGCGAGAAAGAGCACCAGGCCGACGGTCAGGTAGGCGGTCGGCGGGCGCAGCCAGCCGCGCGCCCCGTCGGCCATCGCCAGGCCGCCGGTGCGCAGCCCGTACAGGCCGGCGGCGAAGATCGGCAGCCCGGTGACCAGGAAGGTGCCGACGACGACGTGGGACGCGGAGACGGGGTCGCCGGTCAGGCCGTGCAGCAGCACCCGCACCGCGGGAAGCTCGAAGATCAGCACCAGCGCGATCAGCAGCACCGCCAGCGCCGGGCGGCGGGTCCGGTAGACGCCGTCGGAGGGCACGCCACCCGGACGGTACGCCGCCTCGGGACCCAGCGGGCCGTCCAGGCGAGGCGCGATCGGGGTCATCGGACCGGTCGGCATCTCCAGCGGGTGGGCCGGTTCCGCGGGGCGGCTCGGCTCGACGATCGGGTACCCGCCCAGCGGAGCGGAGCGCACCGGATCCGGCCGGTCTCCCGCCTCCGGCCCGGCACCACCGACGCTCGGCCGGTCGGCGCCGCCCGACGCGCCGGCACCGGTGGTGGAGAGCCGGTCGGCGCCGCTGCCCGTCAACGGCCCCGCGCCGGTGGTGGAGAGCCGGTCGAGACCCGTCAGCGGCCCCGCACCCGTGGTGGAGAGCCGGTCGAGACCCGTCAACGGCCCCGCACCCGTGGTCGAGAGCCGGTCGGCGCTCTCCCGCGCCGCCCGCCGGCCGGGGCGGTCGCTCGGCAGCTCGCCGGAGACGTCCGGGTCATCCGCCCGGCGGGAGCGGGTCGGCCGATATCCCTCGGAGTCGCCGAGCGGGTCGGCACCGCCGTACCGCCCGGCCTGGCCGTACCGTCCCGAGCCGCCCGCGTCGGTGAACCGGGGATCGTCCGCGCCGCGCTGCTCCGGGACGGGGAACTCGTCGTCCCGGAGGCGGGACTCGCCCGCGCTCCGCCAGTCCGGCTCGCCGTAGCCGCGCTCCTGCCCGGCGGGGTACCAGCGTGACTCCTGATCTTCGGGATAGCTCCGTCGTGCGTCCACGTCCGGCACCGTATGCGACCGACCCCCTGGACGCCATTCCGTCCTCCCCCGGACGGCGCGCGGCAGGTCCCGCCACCCGGCCCCGGGCTCCCCGGCTCCGCCACCAGGCGCGACCCGTCGCGCAGCCCGCCGCGAACGCCGCTCCCCTAGCACGCGGCACCCATGATCGTCCGCTCGTCCACAGGCCGGCTCGTCGTCCACAGGCACGCCTCCGGGGGCCCCGCCGCGATCGGCGGCACGCCCACCCTGACGGGCATGACGAAGCGGAACCAGGCGGTCGGCGCGTACGGCGAGCGGTGCGCCGTCCGGCACCTGATCGGGGCCGGACTGCGCCCGGTCGCCCGCAACTGGCGCTGCCCCGACGGGGAGATCGACATCATCGCCTGGGACGGCCCGGTGCTCGCCTTCTGCGAGGTGAAGACCCGGCGCACCGAGGAGTACGGCACCCCGGCCGAGGCGGTGGTGCCGGCCAAGGCCCGCCGGTTGCGCGGGCTCGCCGCCCGGTGGCTGGCCGAGACCGGGGTCACCGCCGACGAGGTGCGCTTCGACGTCCTGGCGGTCCGGCTGCCCACCGCCGGCGCGGCCCGCGTCGAACACCTCAAGGGGGCGTTCTGATGGGTACGCCGTCCCGGCCGCCCGAGGTGGTCGCGTGAGCTACGCCAAGGTCTTCAGCGTGGGGCTGGTCGGGGTCACCGGCCACCTGGTCGAGGTGGAGGCCGACCTGGCCCCCGGATTGCCGGCGGTGGTCATCTCCGGGCTGCCCGACAGCGCCCTGCACGAGGCGCGCGACCGGGTGCGGGCCGCCATCGTCAACTCGGGCCAGCGCTGGCCCAACCGGCGCATCACGCTCAACCTGCTGCCCGCCACCATGCCCAAGTACGGCTCCGCCTTCGACCTGGCCATCGCGGCGGCGGTGCTGGGCGGGTCGGGAGAGCTGCCCCTGGTGCCGCTGGACGGCGTGGTGATCCTCGGCGAGCTGGGCCTGGACGGTACGGTCCGGCCGGTACGCGGGGTGCTGCCGATGGTGGCGGCGGCGGCACGCGCCGGGCGGGACCGGGTGATCGTGCCGGTGGAGAACGCCGCCGAGGCGGCGGTCATCCCCGGGGTCCGGGTCCGGGCGGTCGACACGCTGCACCGGCTGGTCTGCTTCGTCCGCGACGGCGACCCGTTGATCGAGCCGCCCGCCACGCCGCCGCCACCCGCCGTCGACGGCCCGGATCTGTCCGAGGTCGCCGGGCAGGCGCTGGGCCGGCGAGCGCTGGAGGTGGCCGCCGCCGGCGGGCACCACCTCGCGCTGCTGGGGCCGCCCGGCGCGGGCAAGACCATGCTCGCCGAGCGGCTCCCCTCGATCCTGCCGGAGCTGGACGACGCCGCCGCGCTGGAGGTCACCGCGCTGCACTCGATCGCCGGGTTGCTCCCGCCGGGCGGCCGGCTGCTGCGCCGTCCGCCGTTCCAGGCGCCGCACCACACGGCGACCGTGCCCTCCCTGGTCGGGGGCGGGTCCGGGCTGGCCCGCCCGGGAGCCGTCTCACTGGCCCATCGGGGCGTGCTCTTCCTCGACGAGGCGCCCGAGTTCAGCAAGGGCGCGCTGGAGGCGTTGCGGCAACCGCTGGAGCACGGCCGGATCCAGCTGGCCCGCAGCGGGGGCGGCACCGAATACCCGGCCCGCAGCCAACTGGTGCTGGCCGCCAACCCGTGCCCGTGCGCGAAGCCGGCCGGCGACGCGTACTGCGAGTGCAGTCCGCTGGCCCGGCGGCGCTACCTGGGCCGGCTCTCCGGGCCGTTGCTGGACCGGATCGACGTGCAGGTCAAGCTGCTGCCGGTACGGGCGGCGGAGCTGATGGAGGCGGCGACCGCCAGCGAGTCGTCGGCAACCGTGGCGGCCCGGGTCGCCACGGCGCGGCAGGCGGCGGCCGTCCGCTGGGCTCCGGTCGGCCGCCGGCTCAACGCCGAGATCCCCGGCCCCCACCTGCGGCAGCCGCCCTGGCGGCTGCCCGCCCGGGACACCGCCGAGCTGCGCGGCCGGCTGGACTCCGGCGCCGTCTCCGCCCGCGGATTCGACCGGATCATCCGCCTGGCCTGGACCATCGCCGACCTGGACGGCCGGACCCGGCCGCAGCGCGAGGACGTGCTGGAGGCCATCCAACTGAGGACGGGAGAGGGAGCATGAGCACCAGCGAGGAGCGCCTGCTGGCCCGGGTGGCGCTGACCTGGCTCGCCGAGCCGGGCACCTGGTCGGTGCACCGGCTGGTCCAGCAGCTCGGCCCGGTGGCGGCACTGGACCTGCTGCTCGACGGGGGCGCGCCGGAGGCGAGCCTGCGCACGGCCGTGGCGGCGCGCACGGCCGCAGGCGACGCCCGCGCCGTCGCCGCCGACGCGCTGGCCCGCACCGAGCGGGTCGGTGCCCGCATCCTCACCCCGGAGGACGAGGAGTGGCCCGGCCGCCTCGACGACCTGCACCGGCTGGTGCTCCCCGGCACGAGCCGGCGGGTCGACCTGGAGACCGCCCCGCCGCTCTGCTTCTGGGTACGCGGCGGCTGGCCGCTCGGCGAGGCGCTGGACCGCTCCGTCGCGGTGGTCGGCGCGCGGGCGGCCACCGGGTACGGCCTGCACGTCGCCACCGAGATCGGGTACGGACTGGCCGAACGGGACTGGACAGTGGTCTCCGGCGGGGCGTTCGGCATCGACGCCGCGGCGCACCGGGGCGCGTTGACCGCGGGCGGGCTGACGGTGGCGGTGCTCGCCTGCGGGGTGGACCGGCCCTACCCGATGGGCAACGCCGCGCTGTTCGACCGGATCGCCGAGACGGGGCTGCTGGTCAGCGAGTGGATGCCCGGTGCGGACCCACTGCGGCCGAGGTTCCTGATCCGCAACCGGGTGATCGCCGCCGCCACCCGGGGGACGGTGCTGGTGGAGGCGGCGGCCCGCAGCGGCGCGACGCAGACGGTGAACCGGGCGATCGCGATGGGCCGGCGGGCGATGGTGGTGCCGGGTCCGGTCACCTCGGCGATGTCGGTGGGGGCGCACGAGGTGCTGCGGGAGCAGCCGAGCGCCCGGCTGGTGACCGGGGTGCCGCACGTGCTGGAGGAGGTCGGCCGGATCGGCGCCGACCTGGCCCCGCCCGCCCGCGGGCCGGAACGCCCCGCCGACCTGCTCGACGACGAGGCGACCCTGGTGCTGGAGTCGCTGCCCCGGCGCGGGGTGCTCGGGCTCGACGCGCTCGCCGCGCGGGCCGGCGTCGACGTGCGTACGGCGATGCGGAAGCTCTCCCTGCTGGAGGAGCTGTCGATGGTGCTCCGCCGGGACGGCGGGTACGCCCTGGCCCGCCCCGCCGCGTCGACCCGCGCCCCCGCCGGCCCGGCCCGGGGCACCGCGCGGTGACCGGGTCAGTCCCCCTCGAAACGGATCTCCAGGTCGCGCTCGCGTACGCACCGGCGGACCAGCAGCGCGACCCGCTGCACCTGTGCGGTCTCGGCCGGGGTGCGGGCCACCTCGACCAGGCAGTCCAGTTCGGCCAGGAGCTGCGGGGCCCGTTCCGCCCCGACCACCAGCTCACCGAGCGGGTCGACCCGGTCCAGCGTCGGCGTGCGTCCGCCACCCCGACCCCGCTTCAACAGGTCGAGCAACAGATCGTCGGGGTCGGGCACCAGCTGCGCGGCGACCGGGGACGGCCGCCGGCCCGGGCCGCCCGGGACCAGGCGGTAGAGGACGACGTCCAGGCCCATGAGCGGTCCCCTCCTCCCGTCGGCGTCCCCGCCGAGGCAACCGGGTGACGGCGCACGCGCCGCCCTGCCTCCAGTCTCCCCGTCCACGCCAGCACCGGCCAGCACCGACGGCGCGCCGCCACGCCACATCAGTCCGGTCCGTCCGAACCGGTCCGCCCGGCGGTGAAAGATCTGTGCCACGCACGTCGGCGGTCCGCCCGAGCGGCTGCTGCGTCACCGCTGCCCGGGTCCTGCACGCTGGTTGGCCGGCGGTGACCACGTCGGCGGCGACGGCCTCATTCGTCCACGCTGGCCGGACAGCGACGAAGGCGTGCCGTCGCGCGACGGGGGTTCCACCCGTCCAGGCCGCGCCGCTCGGCGGTGACGGGGTGCCGACCGCCCGGCACGCGCCTACGCTGAGCCCGTGCCAGGCGATCGTCATGCGGTGCCAGATCTGGCCGCCCATCCGGAGACTCGGTCCGCCCCGGCGGCTCAGCCCGCGCCGGTCCGCCCCACCACGAGGCGGGCGGGGCGATGACGGGCGGCGCACGAACCACCCGGGCCACCCACGAGGCGCTGCCCCCGGCCATGCGGGAAGCGGTGGACGACTTCGCCGACCACCTGGCCCGGGTGCGCAACCGCTCCGCGCACACCGTCCGGGCGTACGTCGGCGACCTGGTGTCGCTGCTCGACCACGCGGTCCGGATGGGCTGCTCCGAGCCGTCCGAGCTGGACCTGACGGTGCTGCGCAGCTGGCTGGCCCGGCAGCGCACCGTCGGCGCCGCCCGCACGTCGCTGGCCCGGCGGGCGGCGGCGGCACGGACCTTCAGCGCCTGGGCGCACCGCACGGGCGTGCTTTCCACCGACGTGGCCGCTCCGCTGTCCAGCCCCCGGGCGCACCGCGACCTGCCCACCGTGCTCCGGGCCGACCAGGCCGCCGCACTGGTCGAGGCCGCCGGCCAGTCCCCGGCCCCCGTCCGGCCGGCCGATCCCACCGGGTCCACCGACGACACCCCGGGAGACGCGGTCCCCCCGACCGTGCCTCCCGGAGACCCCGATCCGGTGCGGCTGCGTGACCGGGTGCTGCTGGAACTGCTCTACGGCACCGGGGTTCGGGTCAGCGAGGCGTGCGGCTTGGACGTCGCCGACATCGACCACGGACGTCGGGTGGTCCGCGTCCTCGGCAAGGGCGGCCGCGAACGCTCCGTGCCGTACGGGGTGCCGGCGCAGCGGGCGATCGACGACTGGCTGCGCTCGGGGCGGCCGGCGGTGGCGGTGCCGGGCTCCGGGGACGCGCTGCTGCTCGGCACGCGGGGCGGGCGGCTGAACCCGACGACGGCGCGCCGGATCGTCGCCGGGTACGCCGAGTCGCTCGGACTGCCCCGGGTCAGCCCGCACGGGCTGCGGCACTCGGCGGCGACCCACCTGCTGGAGGGCGGCGCGGACCTGCGCGCCGTGCAGGAACTGCTGGGTCACTCCTCGCTCGGCAGCACCCAGATCTACACCCACGTCTCGGTGGAGCGGCTGCGGGCCGCGTACCGGCAGGCGCACCCGCGCGCGTGACCTCGACGCCACGCCCGGGCACGCCGCCGATGACGCGGGCCGTCGCCCGAGGTGAGCGAACCGACGACGGTTGATCCGTCGACGGATATGATCACGACGTGACCGTCGCCCGGCCGCCCGAGCCGATCCCCGGGGCCCGACTGCTCTTCTCGCTGGACCCGGCGGTCAGCTACCTCAACCACGGCGCGTTCGGCGCGGTGCCGGTCAGCGTGCAGCGGGCACAGCAGCGGCTGCGCGACGAGATGGAGTCCAACCCGCTGCGCTTCTTCACCCAGGGGCTGGCCGAGCGGATCGGCCACACCCGGCGGCACCTGGCCACCTTCCTGGGTGCCGATCCGGAGGGCACGGCGCTGGTCGGCAACGCCACCACCGGGGTCGCGGTGGTCCTGCACTCCCTCGGCCTGCGGGCCGGCGACGAGGTGCTCACCACCGACCACGGGTACGGCGCGGTGGGCTTCAGCATCGAGCGGGAGTGCCGCCGCACCGGGGCGGGGACCCGCGCGCTGCGGGTGCCGCTGAGCGCCACCGACGAGGAGGTCGTCGAGATCGTCCGCGCCGGTCTGCGGCCCGGCCGGACCCGGCTGCTCGTGATCGACCAGCTCACCTCCCCCACCGCCCGGCTCTTCCCGGTCGCGGCCGTGGTGCAGGTGGCGCGGGAGCGGGGCGTACCGGTGCTGGTGGACGCGGCGCACGTACCGGGCATGCTGCCGGTCGACGTCGGTGCGGTCGGCGCGGACTTCTGGGTGGGCAACCTGCACAAGTGGGCGTTCGCCCCGAGGGGCACCGCGGTGCTGGTGGTCGCTCCGCAGTGGCGGGAACGGATCGAGCCGCTGGTGGTCTCCTGGGAGCAGGGCGCCGGCTTCCCCGGCAACGTCGAGTGGCAGGCGACGCAGGACTACACGGGTTGGCTGAGCGCCCCGGCGGGCCTGTACGCGCTGCGCAGCCTAGGCCTGGACCGGGTGCGGGCGCACAACGCGGCGCTGGCCGCGTACGGGCAACGGGTGGTCGGGGACGCCCTCGGGGTGGCGCCGGCCGACCTGCCGGACCCGGGCGGACCGGCGGTCGCCATGCGGATCGTGCCGCTGCCGCCGGGCGTCGCCACCACCCTCGACACCGCCCGGGAGCTGCGGGACCGGATCGCCGAGCGGCTCGCCGCCGAGGTGGCGGTGATGGCCTGGGACGATCGGGGCTGGCTACGGCTCGGCGCGCAGGTCTACAACTCCGCCCAGGAGTACGAACGGCTGGCGGTCCGGCTGCCGCCGCTGCTCGCCCGGCCCTGACCCCGGTCCTCGGCGGCCACATCGGCAGGCGGCCGGTGCCGTCCGCCCGTCGATCGGGTCGGCCTGGTCGCGCACCGGCAGCAGCCGCACCCGCCCGAGCCCGAGCAGGGCGAGCGGGTCGAGATAGTCGGTCCCCCGCCGCAGTCCCCAGTGCAGGCAGGCCGGGTCGGGGCAGCCGGGGTGCCCGGCCAGCAGGACGCCGAGCGGCCCGCCGGGCCGGACCTGATCGCCGGGGCGTACCTCGGGCCGGACCGGCTCGTAGGTGGTCCGCAGGCCCGCCGAGTGCCCCACGGTGACCACCGGCCGGCCGGCGACCATCCCCGCGAAGAGCACCGTCCCGGCCCCGGCCGCGCGGACGGTGGCTCCCGGGGCGGCGGCGAGGTCGACCCCCCGGTGCCCGGGCAACCACGGTTGTGGCGGCGGGTCGAAGCGCCGCACCGGGCGTGGCGTGCCGTCCAGCGGCCACCGGAAGGCCCTGCCGCCGACCGGCCCAGCGCGACGGGCCGAAGCGTCGCCCGCCGGCCACCGGCGCCCGAACGCCTCCCCGGACACCGGGCGGACCCCGGCGCCCTGGTCCTCCGCACCCGTCACCGGCCCGCCGGCCACAACGCCAGGCACGTCGAGCCGAAGCCGCTCCACCGGCCCCGCTCCCGCACCCGCGACGGCACCCGCACCCGGGACGGCGCCTCCGGGCGGCCCGAGAACCAGCAGAACCGCCCACCACGCCGTCACCGCCCGCAGCGCTCTCCACATACCTCGCAGCATGCCCGGACCAGCCGTCCACCGACCCGCACAACCCGTCCGCTGTGGACAACCACCCGCCCTGTGGACAACCCCCCGAACCCCACCTCAACGTGCTACGCGCCTCCGCCCAGCCCCGGCCGCACTTTCCGAGAAAAGCGGGCCTGTTCCGCGGGGAATGGGCGCGCTTTCTCGGCAAGTGCGGGCACGAGGAGGGAGGGAGCGGGGGGGCGGGGAGGCGACTAGGGTGGGGGCAGGGTCGAGGTCGGGGAGGGCGTCGTGGTCGGGGTGGACGATGTGAGCCGGCCCTCCCGGGTGGCCGGGCCGGACGAGGCGATCAGCGCCGAGGAGCTGCAGCTGGCCGCCCGCAACCACGGCATCCCGCTGGAGGCGTTGCGCTACGACGTCACCCCGGCGGGCCTGCACTACCTGCTGATCCACTACGACATCCCGGACGTCGACCCGGCCACCCACGCGCTGACCGTCGACGGTGCGGTCCGCCTGCCGCTGATCCTCGGGCTGGACGAGCTGCGCTCGCGCCCCCGGGTGACCCGCCGGGTGACGCTGGAGTGCGCCGGCAACGGCCGCGCGCTGCTGCACCCACGCCCGGTGAGTCAGCCCTGGCTGGTGGAGGCCGTCGGCAACGCCGAGTGGACCGGCACCCCGCTGGCGCCGCTGCTGCGCGAGGCGGGCATCGCCCCCGAGGCGGTGGACGTCGTCTTCACCGGGGCCGACCACGGCGTCGAGCGCGGTGTCGAGCAGGACTACCAGCGTGCCCTGCCGGTCGCCGACGCGCTCCGCGAGGAGGTGCTGCTGGCGTACGAGATGAACGGCGCTCCCCTGCTGCCGCAGCACGGCGCGCCGCTGCGGCTGATCGTGCCCGGCTGGTACGGCATGGCACACGTGAAGTGGCTGCGGAGCATCACCGTGCTGACCGAGCAGTTCGACGGCTACCAGAACGCGGTGGCCTACCGGCTGCGCCGGGACGCGGACGACCCGGGCGAGCCGGTGACCCGGATCGAGCCGCGCGCCCTGGTCCGTCCGCCGGGTTTCCCGGATTTCATGACCCGCACCCGGGTGCTGCGCCCCGGACCGTGCACGGTGGACGGTCGGGCCTGGTCCGGGCACGCGCCGGTCACGTCGGTGGAGGTGACCACCGACGGCGGCGCGACCTGGGCACCGGCCATGATGGACCCACCGCGCGGCGGGGACTGGTCCTGGCGGCGCTGGCGGTACGAGTGGTCGCCCCGGCCGGGCCGGTACACCCTGGGCGCCCGGGCCACCGACGCGTCGGGGCGGACCCAGCCGCTGGAGCAGCCGTGGAACCGGGGCGGGTTCGCCAACAACCTGGTGCAGCGGGTCGAGGTCGTGGTCCTCGCCGACTGACGCCGCGACCGGCACGGCGGCGATCCGCACGCCACGTCGGAGGCGCTGGAGGAAGGGGGTCACGGGGCCGGCGGGTGGGGGACGCCGGGATCAGCGGGGAAGGCGGGGAATCAGCCGCCGAAGCCGGAGTCGGCGGGGAGGGAGATGTCGGGCTTCTCCAGCTCCTCGACGTTGACGTCCTTGAAGGTCATCACCCGGACGTTCTTCACGAACCGGGCAGGGCGGTACATGTCCCACACCCAGGCGTCGTGCATCTCGACCTCGAAGTAGACCTCGCCGTCGGAGTTGCGGACGTGCAGGTCGACCTGGTTGGCGAGGTAGAAGCGGCGTTCCGTCTCCACCACGTAGGAGAACTGGCGGACAATGTCGCGGTACTCCCGGTAGAGCTGCAGCTCCATCTCGGTCTCGTACTTCTCGAGATCTTCCGCGCTCATCGCACTCCGCCTTCCATGACCACATCTTCCCCCACCGGCGCCGGAGGCCGAGGCTGCTCGCCCAACGCCACGCCGACGGTACCCCCTGACGCGTCGAAGCGCTCCATCGGCTCGGACGCGGGCCCGCCGGCGGGCCGCCGGGACCGGGGCGGGCGACCGGCCCGGCCGGACACGGTGGCCACGTTGACGTACGAGAACCGGTGCTCCACGCAGGGGCCGTGCTCGCGCAGCGCCTCGCTGTGCTCGGCCGTGATGTACCCCTTGTGCTCGGCGAAGCCGTAGGCCGGGTACTGGCCGTCCAGCTCCACCATGATCCGGTCCCGGGTGACCTTGGCCAGCACGCTCGCCGCCGCCACGCAGGCGGCCACCCGGTCGCCCTTCCAGACCGCCAGCCCCGGCACGTCCAGCCCGTCCACGCCGAAGCCGTCGGTCAGCACGTACTCCGGGCGGGTGGTGAGCGACGCCAGCGCCCGGCGCATCGCGGCCAGGTTGCACACGTGCAGGCCCCGGGCGTCGACCTCCTCGGCCGGGATGACCACCACCGCGTACGCCAGGGCCCGGGCGACGACCTCCTCGTACACCCGCTCCCGGCTGGCCGGGGTGAGCAGCTTGGAGTCGGCCAGCCCCTCGATCTCCCCGCGCCGCCCCTCGGGCAGCACGGCGGCGGCGGCGACCAGCGGCCCGGCGCAGGCGCCCCGGCCGGCCTCGTCGGCGCCCGCCACGTGCCGGAAGCCCCGCCGTTGCAGGGCCCGTTCCAGCGCGTAGAGCCCGCCCTCGCGGCGCACCACCGTGCGCGGGGGCGTCAGCACGGCGCACTCCCCTCGGTCAGGGCCCGGGTCAGCACGGCGGGCAGGTCCTCCGGGTAGTACCGGTGGCCACTGGCCGCCAACTCGTCGACCGACCACCAGCGGTGCCCGGAGACGCTGCCCCGCTCCACGTCGGTGAAGCCCGTGGTGTCCACCTCCCAGGCCGGCACCCGGACCAGGAAGAACTCCTGCTCCTGCCGGTACCAGACGCCGTCGAACGGAAACTCGACCGTCTCGGCCCAGACCGGCGCGCCCAGCGCGGCCGGGTCCAGCCGCAGCCCGGTCTCCTCGGCCAGCTCGCGGGCGGCGGCCTGGGCCGCCGTCTCCCCCGGGTCGAGCCCACCGCCGGGGGTGAACCAGTACCGGTGGTCGGGGCGGGACGGGTCCCAGCCGCTGAAGAGCAGCACCCGGCCGCCCGCGTCGACGAGCAGCACCCGGGCCGCGCGGCGAGGGGTGTAGACGGTCACCGCCCCAGCCTGCCAGACGCCACCGACCATCGGCCACGCCCGGGGCGGGCCGGGTGGCCGCTACGGGTTGGGGATGGCGTCGAACTGCTCCGGGACGGTGAGCCAGGTGGCCCGGTCCACCGGCCAGAAGACGGTGAACGCCCGCCCGACGACCTGGTCCTCGGGAATCGTGGCGCTGTCGATGTTCCGACCGGACTGCTGCCAGTGCTCCAGCGAGTCACCGGAGGCGGAGCGGTGGTCGCCCATCACCCAGAGCCGCCCCGGCGGGACGGTGATGTCGAACTCCTGGTCGGCCGGCTTGTCCCGTTCCCCGTTGGCGGAGAAGAGGTACGGCTCCTCGAGCGGCTTGCCGTTGATCACCAGCCGGTCGGCGTCGCAGCAGACCACGTGGTCACCACCGACGCCGATCACCCGCTTGATGAAGTCCTCGCCGTCCGGGTTGCCGCTCCACTCGGTCGGCGCCTTGAACACGACCACCTCGCCGCGGTGCGGCGAGCGGAAGTCGTAGACCAGCTTGTTGACCAGCACCCGATCGTCGATCTGAAGGGTGTTCTCCATGGACGGGGACGGGATGAAGAAGGTCTGCAGCACGAAGTACCGGACCAGGACCGCCACCAGGATCGCCACGCCCAGGAGAATCGGCAGTTCCTTCCAGAAGGAACTGCGGGGCTGCTCGGTCTGCTCGTCAATCACGGGTGGAGCCTACGTCCCCGAGCGCGGCCTGATCGTCCGGAACGCGCGAGAACGGACATCATGGTCGCCATCGGGAGGACGAGCGCGACGCCGCCCACCGGGGCCGGTTCGACCGGCGCGGCCGGGGCGGCCGGGGCGGCGGCCGGCCGGGAGAGCCGGTCGAAGGTCGCCGGCACCGGCAACGACGTCCACCGCTGGGACGGCCAGACGACCATGAACGCCCGGCCGACCACGTTGTCGATCGGCACCGTGCCCTGGCAGCGGGCGTCCTGGGAGACCAGCCGGTGGTCACCCATCACGAAGATCTGCCCGGGTGGGACGACGACCTCCTCGAAGCGCCGGGAGCGGCACTCGCGGGGGTTGGGCGGCACGTCCAGCGGCGAGTTGCGGATCACGTACGGCTCGTCGAGCGCGATGCCGTTGACCAGCACGCGCCCCTGGTCGTCGCAGCACTTCACCCGGTCGCCGGGCACGCCGATGACCCGCTTGATGAAGTCCTTCTCGCCGGGACGGCTGACGCCGACGAGGTCGCCGAGGGTACGCCCGACCTTGCCGGCGAAGCCGGGCTCGGGCCCCTGGACCTCCTGCGCGACCCACCGGTCCGTGCCGCGGAAGACCACCACCTCGCCGCGCACCGGGTCGCGGACGTCGTAGACGACCTTGTTGACCAGCACCCGGTCGCCGATGAGGAGGGTGTCCTCCATCGAGCCGGAGGGGATGAAGAAGGCCTGGAGCAGGAAGGTGCGGATCAGCACGGCGAGGCAGAAGGCGACGATCAGCAGCAGCGGGAGTTCCTGCCAGAGCGGCATCTGCCGGCGGGCGCGCCGGGTTCGCCGGCGCCACGGATCGACTGCGCCCTCTGAGTCAAGCACCTGCACCACGCCACTCCCCGGTCCGCGGAAACGACACTACCGCCCGGGGGCCTCGTCGAGACCCCACGGGCGGTAGTGGACATTCGCACGCCGTGACCAGTGCCGCGGCGGCGCCGCCCCGGTGCGCCCGTACGACCAGGGTAATGCGATCTGGTCGATACGACATCCGCGCAGCTCAGGCGGCGTGGCGAGCGGGAAGTCAGCTGGGCTGCTTCTCCCGCTTCTCCTTGATCTTGGCCTTCTTGCCGCGCAGCTCACGCAGGTAGTAGAGCTTGGCGCGACGCACGTCACCGCGGGTCACGACCTCGATCCGGTCGATGCCCGGGCCGTTGAGCGGGTAGGTCCGCTCCACGCCGACACCGAAGCTGACCTTGCGGACCGAGAAGGTCTCGCGCAGACCGTCACCCTGGCGGCGGATGACGACGCCCTGGAAGATCTGGACACGGGACCGGTTGCCCTCGACGACCCGCGCGTGCACCTTGACGGTGTCACCGGCACGGAAGTCGGGGATGTCGGTCCGCTTCGACTGGGCGTCAAGGGCGTCCAGGATGTTCATCGCTGCGTCCTCGTGAGGCTCACGGCGCACCGTCACTCGGTGCGCGGATGGGTGATTCTGATTCCCGGGTGGTGATCGGCGGGCCGATCCCGGTCGGGGATCCTCGCAACCGCCCGCGGGCGCGGGTGGATGCGGCAACCCCCCTACTTTGCCACATCCCCCGGCGGCAGCTGAAATCCGGCCCGGTCCAACGCGGCGACGTCCCGTTTGTCCAGGCTGTCCGGGGGCAGCGCGGCCATCATGTCGGGCCGTCGGGCGGCGGTACGGGCCAGCGCCTCGTCGCGCCGCCAGCGGGCGATCCGCCCGTGGTCGCCGGAGCGGAGCACCTCCGGCACCTCGTGCCCGCGCCACGTCGCCGGCTTGGTGTACATCGGGGCCTCCAGCAGCCCGTGCGCGTGCGACTCCTCGTCGAGCGAGCCGGCGTTGCCGAGCACCCCGGGCAGCAGCCGGGTGACCGCCTCCAGGATCACCAGCACCGCCACCTCGCCGCCGAAGAGCACGTAGTCGCCGAGGGAGACCTCGGTGACCCGCAGCCGGGTCGCGGCGTGGTCCAGCACCCGCTGGTCGATGCCCTCGTACCGGCCGCAGGCGAAGAGCAGGTGCGACTCGGCGGCCAGCTCGTGGGCCATGGCCTGGGTGAAGGGGACGCCGGCCGGCGACGGCACCAGCAGCCGGGGCAGGGTGTGCCCGTCGGGGCTGAGCTCGTCGGGGGCGAGGGCGTCGAGCGCCTCGCCCCACGGCTCCGGACGCATGACCATGCCCGGGCCGCCGCCGTAGGGCGTGTCGTCGACCGTGCGGTGCACGTCGTGGGTCCAGCTCCGCAGATCGTGTACGGCCAGCCGCAGCGTCCCGTTCTCCCGGGCGCGGCCGATCAGCGACAGGTCCAGCGGGGCGAAGTACTCCGGGAAGATCGACACGATGTCGACGCGCATGGGGGTGACTTCCGGTCTAGAGGTCGAGCAGACCGGCCGGCGGGTCGACCACGACGCGACCGCCGGCGAGGTCGACCTCGGGGACGATCGCCTTGACGAAGGGGATCAGCGCGGTACGCCCCTCGGGGCGGCGCAGGACGAGCAGGTCCGAGGCGGGGGCGTGGTCGATCCGGGCCACCTCGCCCAGCCGCTCGCCGCTCGGGGTGACCACGGCGAGGCCGACGAGCTGGTGGTCGTGGAACTCCTCCGGGTCCTCCGGCGGGACGACGTCGGCGCTGTCCACGCCGAGCAGGGTGCCGCGCAGCGCCTCGGCGACCTCGCGGTCGAGAATGCCCTCGAAGGCGACCAGCATCCGGCCCTGGTGCCAGCGGGCCGACTCGATGGTCAGCTCCGCGGGGACCCGGAACGGCACGCCCGGGCCGGGCGCGGGGTTGGCGGGCGGGGTCGCCCCTGGTTCGGTGCGCAGCACCGAACCAGGGGCGAAACGCGCTTCGGGCTCGTCGGTCCGCACCTCCACGGTGACCTCACCGCGGACGCCGTGCGGTTTGCCGATCCTGCCGACGATGAGCAGCATCAGTACGAATCGACGATGTCGACGCGTACCCCGCGTCCACCGATGGAGCCGATCACCTGGCGCAGTGCCTTGGCGGTCCGGCCGGACCGCCCGATCACCGTGCCGAGGTCCTCGGGGTGCACGCGGACTTCCAGCCGCTTGCCCCGACGGGAGTCGACCATCCGGACGCGCACGTCGTCCGGGTGGTCCACGATGCCCTTGACCAGGTGCTCCAGCGCGGGACGCAGTGCCACGTCAGGCCTGCTCACCGGCGTCGGCAGCAGCGGCCGGGGCCTCGGCCGGAGCCTCGGTCTTCGGCGCCTCGGTCGCGGCCGGAGCCTCGGCCTTGGCGGCCTTCTTGGCCGGCTTGGCCGGGGTCTCCGGGGCCAGGCCGGCGGCGGCCTTCGCCTCGGCCTCGTACGCCGCCTTGCGGTCGGCGCGGTCGGCGGCGACCTTCAGCGGCGGCGGGGCCGGCAGGCCCTTGAACTTCTGCCAGTCACCGGTCAGCTCCAGCAGACGCTGCACCGCCTCGCTCGGCTGCGCGCCGACGGAGAGCCAGTACTGGACCCGGTCCGACTTGACCTCGATCACCGAAGGGTCTTCCTTCGGCTGGTACACACCGACGAACTCGATCGCGCGACCGTCACGCTTGGTACGCGAGTCGGCGATGACGATGCGGTACTGCGGGTTGCGGATCTTGCCCATCCGCAGGAGCCGGATCTTTACGGCCACAGTTGTTTCGCTCCTGTTGCGATCTCACCGACCCGGTACGGGCGGTGCACGGGTGAGCGCCACCCGGCACAGTGGGGTTGGGCCGGAGACTGCTCGGTGGACTGGCGACACGCCCGGGTTAGAGGGCGCCGGACGCGCGCCGGATACCAGCGACCCATTCTGCCAGATCCGACGCCGATCTCTCACACCGGACCCGGACACCTCGCCCGGAGAGGCGCGGTGGTGACGCCGGACACGGTCAGCGGACCGGTGGCCGGTCCCAGCCGGGCGGCAGTTCGTCCGGTACGTCCCAGTCCGGCGGGGGCGCGAAGTCGCACCAGGTGCCGTCGAACGGGAACTGGCCCGCCTCGGCCAGGGCGATCACCCGCTCCCCCTCGGCCCGCACCGCCGCCTCGTCGGCCACCCAGTAGTCGTCGGCGAAGGCGAGCCGCTCGGCGAACTCGTCCTCGTCCTTCCACTGCCAGCGGTGGTCCGGGTAGACCACCACGTCCAGGTCCTGGTCGACCACGTCCACCCCGGCGACCACGCCGTCGTCCCAGCGGACGCCCGGCTCCTCCAGGTTGACGTACCAGTTGGCGAACCGGCCGTGCGCGTCGCGGAACCACCAGACCGAGTGGGCCGCCCCGGCGGGTAGGAACTTCAGCAGCGGCGGGCCGTTCCACCGGCCGTGCGCCAGCCGGTACGAGGAGGAGATCCACTCGGCGAAGGGCATCGCCCGCATCCCCAGGCCGGCCTCGGTGACCTCGTGCGCCACCGGGGAGTCCCGGGCGATCCAGACCAGCAGCCCGCGCTCGTCGTCGCTGACCACCCGGCCCGGCCGGACCCAGCCGATCCGGCCGCGCCGCACGTTCCGATGCATGATCAGCCGGCCCGGCGCGAACCGGTCCGCAGGATCGCCCGGGTGCACCTCAGTAGGCGCGGGCCAGGATGGCGACCAGGTCCGACTCGTCCTCCGAGTCCGGCACCGAGCCGTCGGCGCGCAGCAGGCAGCGCACGGTGACGCCCTGACCGTTCGCCTCGGCCTCACCGGCCACGCCGACCGCCGACCACGGCACCTTCGCCCAGCCGGTGGCCGCCGCCTCGATCGCCTCGGCCAGCGTCGACACCTCGACCGTGCGGGACTCGCGGTGCGCCAGGGCCTGGTCGTGCAGCGTGCGCTGGTCCGCCTCCAGGGCGGCCAGCACCGCGCCGACCACGTCCGCCACCGGGGTGGGGGCCTTCGAGCCGTCCGTACGCCGGACCACCACCGCGTTGCCGGCGGCCAGGTCACGGGGGCCGACCTCGACGCGTACCGGATAGCCGCGCAGTTCGGCGTCGACGGCCCGGCGGCCGAACGCGGTGTCGGTGCGGTCGTCGAGCGCGACCCGGACGCCGGCGTCGCGCAGCGCGTCGCGGAGCTTGGCCGCCGCCTCCGCGACACCCTCGCCGTCCTTGACGATCATCACGTACGCCTGGACCGGGGCCAGCTTCGGCGGCACCCGCAGACCGTTGTCGTCGCCGTGCGCCATGATCAGGCCGCCCAGCATCCGGGTGGACGTGCCCCAGGAGGTCGTCCAGGCGTGCTCCCGGCCACCCTCGGCGGAGGAGTAGCTGATGTCGAACGCCTTGGCGAAGTTCTGCCCGAGCTCGTGGCTGGTGCCCAGCTGCAGCGCCTTGCCGTCACCCATCATGCCTTCGCAGGTGTACGTGGCGGTCGCGCCGGCGAAGCGCTCCCGGGCGGTCTTCAGGCCGACCACCACCGGGATGCCCAGCACGTTGACCATCAGGTCCTCGTACGCCTCGTGCAGGATCCGCCGCGCGTAGGCGCGGGCGTCCTCGCGGGTGGCGTGCGCGGTGTGCCCCTCCTGCCAGAGGAACTCGCTGGTCCGCAGGAAGATCCGGGGGCGCAGCTCCCAGCGGACCACGTTCGCCCACTGGTTGAGCAGCAGCGGCAGGTCCCGGTACGAGTCGATCCACTTGGCCATGAACTCGCCGATCACCGTCTCGCTGGTGGGGCGCACCACCACCGGCTCGGCGAGCTGCTTGCCACCACCGTGGGTGACCACGGCGAGCTCCGGCGAGAAGCCCTCGACGTGCTCGGCCTCGCGCTTGAGGTAGCTCTCCGGGATGAAGAGCGGGAAGTACGCGTTCTCCGCGCCGGCCGCCTTGATCCGGGCGTCCATCTCGGCCTGCATCCGCTCCCAGATGGCGTAGCCGGCCGGACGGATGACCATGGTGCCGCGGACCGGGCCGTTGTCGGCCAGCTTCGCCTTGGCGATCAGGTCCTGGTACCAGCGGGGGAAGTCCTCCGCACGGGGAGTGAGCACGCGTGCCATGACCGCACATCCTAGGCGGCGTCCGCGTCGCCGCTGCGCCCGGGAGGCGGCGCGCCGCGTCCGGGGCGGGTCGCTGCGGGCGGCGGGCCGGGGCAGGCGTCGGGCCGGCCGGGCGACCTAGACTTCGACCACCATGGGTGAGCAGAGGGATTCCGCCCGGCAGCGGCTGCGCGACACCATCGTCGACGCCGCCCGCGCGCAGACCGTCGCGTCCGGCTGGGACGGGGTACGGATGGGCGGAGTGGCCGTCGCGGCCGGGGTGAGCCGGCAGACCGTCTACAACGAGTTCGGCAGCAAGGCGGGGCTGGCCGAGGCGCTCGCCCGACGCGAGGTGGACCGGTTCGTCGCCGACGTGCGGGCGGCCCTGCGGGAGCACGGGGCGGACGTGCGCGCCGGCGCGTACGCCGCGATCTGGCACACGTTGACCGAGGCGGCCGGCAACCCGCTGATCAAGGCGATCCTGACCAGCGCCCGGGGCGGCTCGGACGCCCTGCTGCCGTACCTGACCACCCGCGCCGAACTGGTGCTCACCGAGGCCTCCGGCGCCCTGCTGGAGTGGGCGGGCGAACACCTGCCGGCCGCCGACCCGGCGACGCTGGCCTTCGCCGCCGACACCGTGGTCCGCCTGGTGGTCAGCCACATCGTCCTGCCCCGCGCCCCCATCGACCAGACCGCGTCCTCCCTCGCCGACCTCGCCCTGCACCTCTTCCTCACCGCCGCCACCCCAACCCCCTGAC
>NZ_JBPQTL010000090.1:0-22839 GCF_051386295.1 Micromonospora sp. URMC 105
ATCATGAAGTTGACGGCGATGTCGATCTCTTTCACTGCCGCCAACTTCATGATCACCGGGGCTTGTCCGGGGGTTAGGCGCGGAGGTGGGTCAGGACGGCCAGGACGCGGCGGTGGTGGTCGGTGTCGGGGGGGAGGTGGAGTTTCGTGAAGATGTTGCGGACGTGCTTCTCCACCGCGCCGTCGGTGACCACCAGGGACTTGGCGATGGCGGCGTTGGAGCGGCCCTCGGCCATCAGCGCCAGCACCTCCCGCTCGCGCGGGGTCAGCTCGCCCAGCGGGTCGTCCCGGCGGCGCCGGACCAGCAGCTGGCCGACCACCTCCGGGTCGAGCACGGTGCCGCCCGCGGCCACCCGGGCCAGCGCGTCCAGGAATTCGTCGATCGCGGCCACCCGCTCCTTGAGCAGGTAGCCGATCCCGCCGCCGCCCCCGCCCGCGGTGGAGAGCAGGTCGTCGGCGTACGACACCTCGACGTACTGGGAGAGCACCAGGATCGGCGTACGGGGGACGAGCTCGCGGGCCCGGACGGCCGCGCGCAGCCCCTCGTCGGTGTGCGTGGGCGGCATCCGCACGTCGACGATCGAGACGTCCGGCCGGTGCGCCACCACCTGCTCCACCAGCGCCTCGCCGTCCCCGACGGCGGCCACCACCTCGTGTCCCTGTTCGGTGAGCAACCGGATGAGACCCTCCCGGAGCAGGACGGCGTCGTCGGCGATCAGCACTCGCATGCTGCGCTGTCTACCACGTCGGGGGCCGGTGCCCCCGGTCACAGCGGCAGCATCGCCCGTACCGTGGTGGGCCCGCCGGCCGGGCTCTCCACCCGCAGCAGGCCGCCGGCGGCCCGGACCCGGTCGGCGATGCCGGCGAGTCCGTGCCCCTTGGCCACGTGCGCGCCGCCGGTCCCGTCGTCACCGATGGTGACGTCGAGCCGGTCGTCGTGGCGCTGCACGGTCACCGCGCAGCCGGTCGCGCCGCTGTGCTTGGCCACGTTGGTCAGCGCCTCGGCGACCACGAAGTAGGCGGTGCTCTCCACCAGCGGGTCGAGCCGGCCCTTGGGGTTGCCCAGCCGGTCGTCGAGGTTCAGGTCCACCGGCACCAGGCTGCGGCCGGCCAGCGCGGCCACCGCGCTGGGCAGGCCCCGGTCGACCAGGACCGGCGGCGCGATGCCCCGGGAGAGCGCGCGCAGCTCGGCCAGGGTGTCCCGGGTCTGGGCGATCGCCTCGTCCAGGGTGCGGGCGGCGGCCTGCGGGTCGGTGGCGAGCTGCTGCCGGGCCCGGCTGAGGTCCATCGCCAGCCGGACCAGCCGCTGCTGGGGGCCGTCGTGGATGTCCCGTTCCAGCCGGCGCAGCGCCGCCGCCTCGGCCGACACCGCCGCCCGCTTCTGCTCCTCGAGCACGGTGATCCGGTCGCGCATTTCGGCCACGCCGGTGAGCAGGCCGCGGGCGAAGCCGGCCTGGAGCAGCGCGGAGCCGCGTACCACGATCGGCAGGGTGAGCAGGAAGATCAGGCCGAGGGCGGTGTTCAGCCCGATCCGGGCCACCGGCCCGTCGCCGAGCCCGAGCAGTTCGGCGAGGCTGTGGTCGTCCGGGCCGTACGGCAGGGCCCAGTCGTACGCGGCGTAGAGGGTGCCGGCGAGCGCGCCGGCCCACCAGGCGACGGTGATGGCGAACGTGACGATCGCCACCACGGACCGGGAGATGCCGTGCGCCAGGTCGAGCCAGGACTGCCCGTCCCGGATCGGGGTGAAGATCCGCCGCCAGGGCCCGGCGGCCGGTGGCGGGGTCAGGTAGCGGGGGCGGATCCGGGGCATCCGGAGCACCGTGGGCAGCCGCATCCGCTCCACGTCGGCCAGGCCGCGCGCGGTGTACAGGGTGCCGGTGGTGATCGGCAGGCCGACCACCAGTACCGCCAGCCCGACGCCGAGCGCGAGGCCGGCCGTCAGCACCACCAGGCCGAACAGCGCCAGGGGCAGGCCGAGCAGGACGTACCCGGTGTCGCGCAGCAGTTGGCGGCTCACGCTGGGCGTCGGTGTGGCCGAGGCGACGGTGCTCATGCTCCGAGGCTAGGGACGTCGGGCCGGAACGCCCATCCGGCGAGCCGCCCCGTTCGAGGTCGGGCTGCCCCTACCGCCCGTCCGCGCGGATCTTTCGGGCCTGCCGGTCGTGCCGTCGGATTCGCCGCGCCGCTGGTGAGGGGCACGCCACGTGTCCCGCAGGCCCTGCGTGATTGGTCAGAGAAGTCGGGATTGAGCAATAATCGCCGAGCGGCGCCGGCGGAGGCCGCCGGATCGATCTTGCGGAATGGAGGGCCTGGTGGAGGGGCGTCGCGGGTCAGCAAGATCGCGATTTGTGCACGTCTTCACAAGCGCCTACTCTGTAGTTCCGACGCGCCCCGCTAGCACGGCCGGCACCCTCGGTCGCCAGCGGGGGTCCCGAAATGGCCGGGCACCGGAGCTGGCCGAGGATCGCACCGCACGGAGTCTCATGAGTCAGCACCGTCACCCTGGCGCGCCCGGCCGCGCCGGTGCCGTACCGGCGCTCCCGGACCTTCCGGAGGCGACCGTCGCGCGGCTCCCCGAGTACCTCCGAGCCCTGCACAACCTCGCCGAGAGCGGCCACGAGACGGTCTCCAGCGAGGGGCTGGCCAGCGCCGCCGGGGTCAACTCGGCCAAGCTCCGCAAGGACCTCTCCCACCTCGGCTCGTACGGCACCCGGGGCGTCGGCTACGACGTCGCGCTGCTGATCGAACAGATCGAGTACGTGCTCGGGCTCACCCACTGCCGGGCCGTCGCCCTGGTCGGCGTGGGTAATCTCGGTCACGCCCTGGCCGGCTACGACGGCTTCGCCAGCCGGGGCTTCCGGATCGCCGCGCTCTTCGACGCGGATCCGTCCCGGGTCGGCGAAGTGATCAACGGCCTGGTCGTGCAGCACGTCGACGACCTGCCCCGGGTGGCCGCCGAGGAGTCGATCTCGATCGGGGTGATCGCCACTCCGGCCTCGGCCGCCCAGCCGGTCGCCGACCAACTCGTCGCCGTCGGCGTGACGAGCATCCTGAACTTCGCGCCGTGCGTACTCTCGGTGCCGGAGGGGGTCGACGTGCGCAAGGTCGACCTCGCCATCGAGCTGCAGATCCTGTCCTTCCACGAGCACCGCAAGGCGTCGCTGACCGCGCTCCCCGCCACCGGCGGGTCCGCCCTCACCGCTCTGCCCGGTGGGCTCGCGGCCACCGACACCCAGGAGGCGATCGGCACGTGAAACTGCTTGCCGTCGGCGCGTCCTACCGCACCGCACCCGTGGCCACCCTGGAGCAGCTGGCGGTCGCTCCCGCCGAACTCACCCGCATGCTGGACCGGCTGCTCGCCCAGCCGTACGTCTCGGAGGCGGTGCTGGTCTCCACCTGCAACCGGGTGGAGGTCTACGCCGCCGTGTCCGGGTTCCACGGCGGCCTCGGCGACATCTGCGCGGTCCTCGCCGACCAGGCCGGCGCCCCGCCGGCCGCGCTCGCGAACCACCTCTACGTGCACTACGACGCCGCCGCGGTCGAGCACGTCTTCCGGGTCGCCGCCGGGCTGGACTCGATGGTGGTCGGCGAGGCGCAGATCCTCGGCCAGCTGCGTGACGCGTACCACTGGGCCACCGGGGCCGACTCCGCCGGGCGGCTGCTGCACGAGCTGATGCAGCAGGCGCTGCGGGTGGGCAAGCGGGCGCACGCCGAGACCAACATCGACCGCGCCGGGCAGAGCGTGGTCACCGCCGCGCTGGACCTGGCCGCCGGTCACCTCGACGGCGACCTCTCCGGCCGCCCCGCCCTGGTGGTGGGCGCGGGCGCGATGGGCGCGCTGGGCGTGGCCACGCTGTCCCGGCGGGGTGCCGGGCCGCTCACGGTCACCAACCGCGGGGCCGACCGGGCGGTACGCCTGGCCGAGTCGTACGGGGCGAGCGCCGTGCCGATGGCCGAGCTCGTCGACGCGCTCTCCACAGTGGACATCGTAGTGGCCGCCACCGCGGCCACCGAACCGGTCCTCACCCTCGACGTGGTCACCCGGGCCCTCGCCGAGCGCGACCCCGACCGGGGCCCGCTGGTCCTGCTCGACCTCGCCGTGCCGCGCGACGTCGAGCCCGGCGTGGCCGAGCTGCCCGGCGTCGAGGTGATCGACATCGACCGGATGGCCTCGCTGCTCGCCACCGGCGAGGCCGCCGCCGACGCCGCCGAGGTCACCCGGATCGTCACCGGCGAAGTCGAGACGTTCCTGTCCTGGCTGCGCGGCGCCGACGTGGCGCCCACCGTGGCCGCCCTGCGGGGCCGCGCCGACGACGTGGTCACCGCCGAGCTGCGCCGGCTCGCCCAGCGCCGCCCCGACTTCACCGACGACCAGCGCGCCGAGGTCGCCCGGACGGTGCACCGGGTGGTGCAGCGGCTGCTGCACCAGCCCACCGTGCGGGTCCGCCAGCTCGCCGCCGAACCCGGGGGAGACC
The DNA here is from genome assembly GCF_051386295.1 of Micromonospora sp. URMC 105. Classification (NCBI taxonomy): domain Bacteria; kingdom Bacillati; phylum Actinomycetota; class Actinomycetes; order Micromonosporales; family Micromonosporaceae; genus Micromonospora; species Micromonospora sp. URMC 105. The sequence goes on from NZ_JBPQTL010000090.1 coordinate 4,475, forward strand.
AGTACGCGGCCCTGCTGCGGGAGCTGTTCGACCTCCAGGTACCCCAGACCTCCCCGGTCGACACCGTTCCCGACATCGTCGCGAACGCCGACGGCCGGCCGTCCTTCGACGTCGCCGACGTCCCGCCCACCGGAGGTGAGCGATGAGCACGCCCCTGCGCCTCGGTACCCGGGGCAGCGCCCTGGCGATGGCCCAGTCCGGCCAGGTCGCCGAGGCCCTGACCGCGGCCACCGGCCGCGAGGTCGAGCTGGTCGAGGTGGTCACCGCCGGTGACCGCTCGTCGGCCCCGGTGCACCGGCTCGGCGTCGGCGTCTTCGTCTCCGCCCTGCGCGACGCGCTGATCGCCGGCACCATCGACCTCGCGGTGCACTCGTACAAGGATCTGCCCACCGCCGCGGCGGCCGGGCTGCACATCGCGGCGGTGCCGCCCCGGCAGGACCCGCGCGACGCGCTGGTCGCCACGGGCGGCCGTACCCTCGCCGAGCTGCCGCCGGGAGCCGTGGTGGGCACCGGCGCGCTGCGCCGCATCGCCCAGCTGCACGCCCTCGGGTTGCAGCTGGAGGTCACCCCGATCCGGGGCAACATCGACACCCGGCTCGGCCGGGTGCTCGGCCCGGACGCCGACCTCGACGCGGTGGTCCTGGCCCGGGCGGGGCTGGCCCGGATCGGCCGGACCGACGCGATCACCGAGACGCTCGACCCGATGCTGATGCTGTCGGCGCCCGCCCAGGGCGCACTGGCGGTGGAGTGCCGGGCCGACGACCACGACCTGGTCGAGCTGCTCGCCGTGCTCGACCACGCACCGTCCCGGGCCGCGGTCACCGCGGAACGGGCGCTGCTGGCCACCCTGGAGGCCGGATGCTCCGCTCCGGTCGCCGCCTACGCCGAACTCGCCGAGGGCGACGCCGGTGAGGAGATCTACCTGCGCGGGGCGGTGATCAGCCCGGACGGCGCCCGAGACCTCCGGCTGTCCCGCACCGGTACGCCCGCCGACGCGGCGGAGATCGGCAAGGCACTCGCCGCCGAACTCCTCGAACTCGGCGCCGACTCGATCCTCGGCCACGAAGGACACACCGGCCCGGGGACCCAGCAATTTGGGAGCACAGAATGACCCGCACCCGTAAGCCCGTAGGCCGTATCGCGTTCGTCGGGGCTGGTCCCGGCGACCCGGGCCTGCTGACCCGCCGGGCGCACGACGCCCTGGTCGACGCCGACCAGGTGGTGTACGACCGGGGTGTCCCCGAGTCGCTGCTCGACGCCGTGCGCGCCCAGGCCCGGTCCGACGCCCAGTTCACGCCGGCCGAGGGTGCGCCGGGCGACGTGGCGAAGGTGCTGATCTCCGCCGCCCGGTCCGGGCTGAACGCGGTGCACCTGGTCGCCGGTGACCCGTTCGGCCACGACTCGGTGGTCAAGGAGGTGCAGGCGGTGGCGCGTACCGCCGCGCACTTCGAGGTCGTGCCGGGAGTCGGCCAGGCCGAGGGCGTGGCCACCTACGCCGGTGTGCCGCTGCCGGGCGTGCGTACCGCCGCCGACGTCGAGGACGTCAGCACGCTGGACTTCGACGCGCTGGCCGCGGCCGTCGGCCGGGGCTCGCTGGCGCTGGCGGTGGACGCGGGTGACCTCGCCGCCATCCGGGACGGCCTGCTGGCCGCCGGGGTGGACGGCACCACCGGCGTCGGGGTGACCGGCGACGGCACCGGCGAGACGCAGTACACCACCACGTCGACCGTCGACTCCTTCGTCGCGGCGGCCCTCGGCTTCACCGGCCGGGTCGTGCTCACCGTCGGTGAGGGCGTCGGCCAGCGCGACAAGCTGAGCTGGTGGGAGAACCGCCCGCTGTACGGCTGGAAGGTGCTGGTGCCCCGCACCAAGGAGCAGGCCGGCGCGATGAGCGCCCGGCTGCGCGCGTACGGGGCGATCCCGTGCGAGGTGCCGACCATCGCGGTCGAGCCGCCGCGCACCCCGGCCCAGATGGAGCGGGCGGTCAAGGGCCTGGTCGACGGCCGGTACGCCTGGGTGATCTTCACCTCGGTCAACGCCGTCCGGGCGGTCTGGGAGAAGTTCGCCGAGCACGGCCTGGACGCCCGCCACTTCGGCGGCGTCAAGATCGCCTGCATCGGCGAGGCGACCGCCGACGCGGTCCGCGCCTTCGGCATCCAGCCGGAGCTGGTCCCGTCCGGGGAGCAGTCCTCCGAGGGGCTGCTGGCCGAGTTCTCGCCGCACGACGAGATCCTCGACCCGGTGGGCCGGGTGCTGCTGCCGCGCGCCGACATCGCCACCGAGACGCTCGCCGCCGGGCTCACCGAGCGCGGCTGGGAGGTCGACGACGTCACCGCGTACCGGACCGTCCGGGCCGCCCCGCCGCCCGCCGAGATCCGGGACGCGATCAAGTCGGGCGGGTTCGACGCGGTGCTCTTCACCTCGTCCTCCACGGTGCGGAACCTGGTCGGCATCGCCGGGAAGCCGCACGCGCGTACCGTTGTTGCCGTCATTGGGCCCAAGACGGCGGAGACCGCGACGGAGTTCGGCCTGCGGGTCGACGTGCAGCCTGCGCACGCCTCGGTGCCCGATCTGGTGGAGGCGCTTGCCGCCTACGCCGTCGAGTTGCGCGAGAAGCTGGCCGCCATGCCGGCCAAGCAGCGCCGCGGCTCGAAGGTGCAGGGGCCGACCGCCCTGAGGTTCCGCTGACAGGAGGCTCCCGTGCCGTATCCCGAGATCCGGCCCCGCCGGCTGCGTCGTAACGCCGCCATGCGGCGGCTGGTCTCCGAGACCCGCGTCGACCCGGCCGAGCTGGTCGTGCCGATGTTCGTCAAGGAGGGGCTGACCGAGCCGCGGGCCGTCGCGTCGCTCCCGGGAGTGCTCCAGCACTCCCGGGACTCGCTGCGCAAGGCCGCCGTCGAGGCGGTGCAGGCCGGGGTCGGCGGCATCATGCTCTTCGGGGTGCCGACGTCGCGCGACGCCACCGGTTCGGGCGGCATCGACCCGGACGGCATCCTCAACGTCGCCATCCGGGACGTCGTCTCCGAGGTGGGCGACGCCGCCGTGGTGATGAGCGACCTCTGCCTGGACGAGTTCACCTCGCACGGGCACTGCGGGCTGCTCACCCCGGACGGCGGCGTCGACAACGACGCCACCCTGGCCGCGTACGCCGAGATGGCGGTGGCCCAGGCCGCCGCCGGGGTCGGCATGGTCGGGCCGTCCGGGATGATGGACGGCCAGGTCGGCGTGGTACGCCGGGCGCTCGACGCTGCCGGCCACCAGGACGTGGCGGTGCTGGCGTACGCCGTGAAGTACGCCTCGGCCTTCTTCGGCCCGTTCCGGGACGCCGTCGAGTCGGCGCTGGAGGGCGACCGCCGCACCTACCAGCAGGACCCGGCCAACCTGCGGGAGTCGCTGCGCGAGGTGGAGCTGGACATCGCCGAGGGCGCCGACATCGTGATGGTCAAGCCGGCGCTGCCCTACCTCGACGTGGTGTCGGCGGTCCGGGACGCGGTGAACGTCCCGGTCGCCGCCTACCAGGTCTCCGGCGAGTACGCGATGGTCGAGGCGGCCGCGGCGAACGGCTGGATCGACCGCGAGCGGGTGATCCTGGAGACGCTCACCTCGATCCGGCGGGCCGGCGCCCAGATCATCCTCACCTACTGGGCGGTCGAGGCCGCCCAGCTGCTCCGCGAGCGTTACTGACCGCCGGCGCGGCCTCCCTGCTCCGCGCCGGTCTGCTGAACGGGCTGTGCCGTCGCTGGACGTTGTGGCCCGCCGCCCATTTTTTCGCCCGACGCTGCCGCCCTCCCGGCGCCAGCGTCATCACTGTGGGTAGCTAACGCTCCCCGGCAACCCCCCCTCGCGTTGTCGCTTTGCTCTGCTGCCCTGGAGGCGACGCACACACGCAGTCGCCGTCGCCGATAGGGCAGCAGAGCAAAGCGTCGGCAGGGGTGGGGTGGAGGTGTGGGTGGGGCGGCGTGTTTTGGCTGTTCAGGGCGATGCCTGCGGTCGAGGCTGCACGGGGATCTGCCGCCGGGCCCGGCCGGCCATCACTCAGGGTTGTTCTCGGGCGATCGGTGAATCCGGTGACCGAGCGCTACCGAGCACGGCGTGACGCGCGGCGGAGGTTGTCCACAGGGCAGTCGGTTGTCCACAGGACGGTGCAGCGGGGTGGTGGCGGAGCCCGGGCAGCCGCGACGGTGACGCCATGAGTGATGTGATCCCCACCGACCCGCCCGCCTCGGAGGCCGACGGCGACCAGCCCGGCGACCAACCCGGCGACCAGGCCGGTGGCCGGCGCGGCGGCCGGTGCGGCGGCGACGGCGAGGGCTGCGGTGCACAGCCGACCTTCCTCAGCAAGCCGTTCGACCTGCCCTGGCCGGCCGCCGGCATCGTGCGCGCCGTCCGGCGCCGTGCCGATGCGAGCCAGCGGGAGCTGGCTCGCTGGGCTGAGGTGCACCACGGCACCATCGGGAAGATCGAGGCGGGGACGCTGGTCCCGAGCATCGCCCTGTTACGTCGCATCATCGCGGCCGCCGGATTCCGGCTCGCGATTGTCGACGAGTTCGGCCGGGTGCTCCAGCCGATGCGGGACCGCGAGGACGCCCGCGACGGCGCGGAACGGCGCTACCCCTCCCACCTGGACACGATTCTCGACCCGGAGACCGGCGAGTGGTGGGCCGACATCTACGGGCTGGCGCGTCCCCCGGAGACCTTCCACCGCAACCGGGCGGTGCGGGACGCCATGCGTCGGCGCAGCCAGTGGGAGGTGCGGGTGGCGAAGTACCGCGGTGATCCGCCCCCGCCCCGGGTCCGCCCCAACTGGTGACGGGCCCCCGGCCAGGCGCATGCCTGGCCGACGGGCCGTCGGGACAGCAGGAACTCAGTCGTCGTTCGTGATGGTGCCCACCGCCAGCGGGTCGGCCAGCCGCAGCTTCAGCGGACCGGCGACTGCGAAGGCGATCTTCTCGTCCGCCTCGACCTTCCGGTCACCCCGGACGGTCACCGGGAAGGCCAGCGAGGTCTGCCCGGCGGGCAGGACCCGGCAGCCGACGTACGGGTCGAAGTCCGACCCGGCCGAGGCGGTCAGGCCCACCGCGGCGGCGCAGAGCGTCGTCGGCGCCGACAGCGGGCGGGAGACGGTGACCTGGAAGGTCAGGGTGCTGTCACCCTTGTCGCCCTCGGTCACCGCCGCGTCGGCCACCCGCAGCGACGGCTGCGCGCGGAACCGGGCGACCGACGGGTCGTGGTCGCTGGCGCCACGCGACCCGTCGCCGCTGACGTCGGACGGCCAGTCGGCGTTGACGTGCGCCGTGCGCACCTGTACCAGGTCGGCGTGGAGCGCGTCGTTGACGAAGATGCTGTCCAGCGTCTGTGCCTGCCCGCTGAAGGCGTACGAGTACGCCGCCGCCGGCACGTCCGCGACCAGGTCGTCCCAGAGGTTGTGCAGGCCGGCCTCGTAGAGCGGGGCGAGCTGGTCCGACGGGGTCGGGTTCGCCGCGGTGGCGATCGGGTCGTCCGGGCGGGGGAAGACGTTCATGTCGCCGCCGTAGACCACCCGGGCCTGCGGGTCCGACTCCTCGATCGCGGTGACGATCGCGGCGCCGTACGTCGCCTGCTCGGTCCGCTGCCCGACCTTGGTGTCCGGGCCGGACGAGTAGTGGTTGCTCAGCGCGTACAGCAGGTAGGACTCCGAGCCGCCCGGCGTCGCCCGCACCACGAACTTGCCCAGCTGGGGGGCGCGGGTGAAGACGTTGTCGCCGTCCTTGCCCGTCGAGGTGTCCGTGTCGGCGGGCAGCTGCGCGTTGAGCGCCTTCGGGTTCTGCACGTCCGCGTTGGACGGCAGCCCCGCCGACCGGTACTGCACCGTCGGCGTGGCGCCGAGCAGCGGGTCGGTGGCGGTCGCCTCGGCCAGCGAGAGCCGGTCGGTGCGGTAGAGGAACGCGGAGGTGATGCCCCGGGCGTCCGCGCCGGTCCGGTCGTAGGCGGCGGCGTAGGCCGGGCCACCAGCGGCCGAGATCGTCAGCGCCAGCTCCTGGAGGGTGTCCGGAGCGCCGTCGGCGTCGTTGGTGGCGCCGCAGGCCAACTCGGTGCCGGAGACCGTGCAGATGTCCTGGTCCTCGGCCTCCTGTACCAGGATCAGGTCCGGGGAGTGCAGGTCGGTGCGGATCTGGTCGGCGAGCGCGGCCAGGTGCTCCCGGTAGTCGGCCTCGTCGGCCGGAACGTAGTCGAACGGCGGCCGTACCCCGGTGCAGCCCGCGTTGCCGGCGAAGTCGCAGCCGTCGAACGGGTCGTCCCGGAAGTCGTACAGGTTCTCCACGTTGTAGGTCGAGACGGCGACCTCACGGTTGCGGTCGGCCGGCTGCGGCGGGTTGTTCGCCGACGGGTCGGCGCCCGCGGTGAGGGAGAGCGTCTCCGGCTGCACGGTGAACTTGCTGAAGCCGTAGGAGACCGCGCCGAACGCGTCCGTGGCGAGGGTGTCGAAGGTGCGGGCCGGCGGCAGCAGCGCGGACGAGTCGCCGGCCGTGGCCTTGACCCCGCCCGCGCCCAGCAGGATGCGCTGGTTGTTGCCGTTGTCGAAGAGGGTGCCCGGGATGTCGTCCAGCGGGTGGGCGTCCCGGAACACCCGCCGGGCGTACGGGTCGGTCCGCTTCATGATCGGGTCCTCGCGGTCCACCACGTAGATCTCCGAGTCGGCGGTGGAGGCGAAGATGTGGCGCGGGGCGGACACCCCGCTGCCCGAGCGGACCCGCATCCGGGTGCCCTCGTGCCGCTCCCAGTACCGGTTCGCGTCGGCCGCCTCGGCCGGCGGGACCGCGTCGTCCACCGCGACGGCGGTGTTCACGTCCAGGCCGGAGTCAAGCTTGCGCACCAGGGAGGCGCCGGAGAGCTGGGTCTGGTTGAAGTACTCCGACACCCGGCCGCGCAGCACCACCTCGTCGCCGACGGTCGGCGCGTAGCCGCCGATCAGCGTGGTGAACGAGCCCGTGAAGACGAAGAGGCCGTCGGAGGTGAGCGGGTCGCCGTCCTCGGTGCCCGTACGGCTCTGCAGGTAGAAGCCGTGCTGGTCGGCGCCGGCCGAGGTGCGGGTGAGCGACTTCTGGGTGATCACGCCGCGCACGTCGTACAGCGTGGAGCTGGTGCCGTTGCCGCTGGCCGGGGCGAGCGGGGAGCGGTCGGTGTGGCCGTTCTCGTCCTCCCGGGTCGGGCCCTGCACCTCGCCGACCGAGAGCACGGTGGTGGCCTGCACGGTGAGGGTGCAGGTGGCGGTGCCGCCCTCGGCGTCGGTGGCGGTCAGCGTCACCGCGTACGCCCCGCCGGGCAGGCCGCTAGCGGTGACCGTGGCGGTGGCGGTCCCGCCGGCGGCGGTGGCCGGCGTGAAGGCCGTCCGGCTGATCGAGCCGGTGGCCGGCGTGGGGCTGACCGAGGTGACGGCGAGATCGGTGATCGTGTCGTCCGCGTCGGTGGCGGTGACCTGGCGCGTGGCGGTTGCGCCGGCTTCCAGGGCCAGCGTGCCGCCGCAGTTGAGCGTGGCCGGCTGGTCGACCGGGCCGCCGCCGTCCACGGTGTGCGCGCCCAGACCGTCGAAGGTGTCGGTCGGGAAGCCCGCCCACTGGGCGGCCGGGTCGAACGCGTCGGACGGGTCGATGTCCCCCGTGGAGACCGACGGCAGCCGCCGCAGGGTGTTGTCGGCCGTGCTGGTCAGCCCGGCACCCCACTCGGTGCCCGGGTCGACGCCCACCTGGCCGATCGAGTCGAGCACCGTGCCGGCCTTGCGCAGCACGATCGCGTCGTCGCCGTTGAACAGCGACGCGCCGGTGGTCTGGTCGGCCTGGGCGAGCACCGCCGGGCCGGCCGAGGCGGCGGCGAGGACGAAGGCCTCCCCGGCGGCGACGGTACCGCTCAGCGCGATGTTCGTCGGCGTGGTGGAGCCGTTGAAGTGCAGCTGGAGCTGGTAGCCGCCGGCCGTGAGGTCGACCGGGGCGCCGGTGCCGTTGAACAGCTCGATCGCCTTGTTGTTCGACGAGCCTTCGACGTACTCGGAGATGAACAGGTCGGTGGGCGCGGCGCTGGCCGCGGTGGGTGCGATGCCGATGACCGGAAGGGTGACGGCGGCGGCGGTTGCGAGCGCGGCGTACCTGCGGCGCAGGCGCATGAGGCCTCCACGATGGGTGGACGGGAACTAACGCACGTTAAGGCCCGTTGCCGACCGCCGTCCATCCCCCGTGGGGGGTGGCCTGGTGAACTCCCGGTCAGCGAGCGGCGTCGAGCCGGTGTACCAGCTCGGCGACGTCGACGCTGTATTCGCACCATTCCCGGTCGGGGCGGTAGCCCAGCTCGGCGTTCACCTTGAGCATCGCCTCGTTGGCCTGGGCGTTCCAGGTCTGCACCTCGGCCAGCGTCGGCTCGGCCGAGCGCAGCTCCAGCAGCATCCGGGCCTTGATCGCCCGGTCGATGCCGTAGCCGCGGTGGTCCTGCACCACGATGGTGTCGTACTGGTCGGCCCGGGTGGGGTGCTGCGCGGGCACCACCACCTCGGTCAGGCCGGCGACCTCGCCGGTCTGCTCGTGCAGGGCCAGCACGATGTAGGGCTTCATGCCCCGCCGGTGCAGCGTGTCCAGGCTGTCGCGCAGTCGCTGCGGGTCGTACGAGCTGGGGCGCAGCTCGCCGTCGTCGACGTCGCGCACCTCTGCCTTGGCCCGCGCGTACGCGTCGATCAGCTCGTCGGGCGGGCCGCCCGGGCAGAACTCCAGGTGGTATCCGGCGCCGATGCCGGTGGCCATCTCGGCCAGCGCCGGCCAGTCCACCGCGCCGAGGTCGAGCACGCTGCGGGTCTCGACGTACTCGCGGGCGAAGCCGAGCGACTCGTAGAAGCCGACGGCCGGGGTGTCGCCGACCACCTCGACCCCGATCGACTGGAAGCCCTCCTGGTAGACCCGGCGGGCGGCGAGCAGGACCAGCTCACGGCCCAGCCCGCTGCGCCGGACCGTCGGGTGCACCATCACTTCCAGCACGCCGATGTCACCGAGCAGCAGCACGTGCACATGGCCGAGGATCGGGCCGGGCCGGCCGTCGGGCCCGGGCTCGGCCTGGGCGACCCAGGAGATCCGTCGCTCGCCCGGCATCACCTCGCAGAGGTACTCCCGCAAGGAACTCTCCCGCCAGGGCGGGTCCTGCGGGAGGTCCGCCGCCAGGACCGCGTTCAGCGTGTCCAGCACGGACGCGATCTCGTCGGACGACGCGGTCCGGGGATCCCACTCGCGCACCATCACCCGTCTAGCTTGCCGTCAACGGCAGCCGGGGGGAAGTGTCCGGTCCGGCAATGTATGCAGACGATCACGTCACGTACGGCTGGCCACCCCGTACTGGTTGGCCCGGTCGAAGACGTCCTGGGCGTACCGGCGCACGTCGTTGTAGGAGAGGATGGCACCCCACCAGTCGCCGGGGATGGTCATGTTCCGGCCACCCTTGCAGAGGTACCGGCCGGCGGCGAGCGCCGCGTCGTCCAGGTCGTGCGGATCCTTGCGGCCGTCGTTGTCGGCGTCGGCGCCGATCTCCTGCCAGGTGGTCGGGATGAACTGCATCGGGCCGATGGCCCGGTCGTAGACGGTGTCCCGGTCGAAGAGCCCGCGGTCGGTGTCGGTGATCCGCATGCGGCCGCCCTGCCCGTCGAGCGGGTCGCCGATGATCTCCGGCTCGGCCCGTCCGGTCGACTGGAGGCCGGCACCGTTGGCCTGCCCGTGCCGCGACTCGACGTACCCGATCGCGGCGAGCGTGGTCCAGCTCAGCTGGCAGCTGCGATTGGTCTCGGCGAGCACCAGCTCGGCGTAGCCGTACGCCTGCATCGCCACCGGCGAGATGCCCACCCGCGCGCCGGTGGTCTGCGCCCAGGTGGCCAGAGCGTCGGCCGGGCGGCCGGTGGCGGGCGCGCCGACCTGGCCGGTCGGCGGCACACCGCCGGGCAGCGTGGTGGCGGTCGGCAGCCCGGGCAGCGCGGTCCCGCCGGGCAGCACCGGCACGGCGGTCGCGCCGGGCAGCGCGCCCGGTGCGGGTACGACGACGGCACCGCCCTCGGTCCCGTCCACGGCGACCGGCTTGGGCGCCCGGACGGCCGACGGGACCACCACGGCGCCCACCACCGCGGTGGCGGCGACCAGCGCGACGAGGAACACCCCGGGCAGGGTCAGCCGGCCGCTCGGGCGGCGGGACCAGGCCCGGGTGGCCCGGGCCGCGCCGGCGACCGCCTGCCGGGGCGGGGGAAGCCGCACGGCGTGCGCGAACGGCATCCGGCGCCGGCGCCCCGGCCGGTCACCGGCCGCCGCACCGTCCTTCGCCAATCCGTCCTTTGTCGTGCTGTCCTTCGTTGCTTCCGCATCGGCGTTGGTCGGGTCCGCGCCGTCCTCGGGCGCGTCCCCGTTGGTCTTCGTCGCCTTCGCGCCGTTGCCGCCCTCGGCCTGCTCACGGCCGTCCGGCTCTGCGTCGGCGGTCTGCGGGCCGGTCCCCGCCGGGTCGGCGCTGCTCCCGGCCTTCCCGTCGTCGGCCTGCGCCGCGTCGGTGGTGCTCCGCGCTGCCGTCGCCTCGGGGCCGGCCGTCGAGGTGCCGGTGGCCGCCGGAGCCGCCGCGCCGGCCTCGGCCGATTCCACGGTGGCCGGTGCGCTCGACGGTTCTGCGTCGGCCCGCGACCGGCCGAGGAAGGGGCGGCGGGGCCGGGGGACCGGGGTCGGGTCCGGCGCGGCGCCGGAGCTGCCGAGCGGCCCGTCGGGAGGCGTCGCCGGTCGCAGGGGCCGCACCGTCGATCGTTCCTCGCCGCTCGCCACCCGTCGAGTATCACCCATCCGGGTGCGACCGTCAGGCCCGGTCGTACCCTGGGGGCATGCCCCGGTACGAGTTCCGCTGCCGCGCCTGCGGCGACACCTTCGAGGTCAACCGCCCGATGGCCCGGGCCGGTGAACCGGCGTCCTGCCCCCAGGGGCACGCCGACACGGTCAAGCTGCTCTCCACCGTCGCGGTGACCGGCCGGGGCGGCGGTGGCCCGGTGGGCGGCGCCCCGCCCGCGCCGGCCGGCGGCTGCTGCGGCGGTGGCGGCTGCTGCTGAGCGGCGCCGAACCCGGGCCGTTCGGCGGCGCACAACTTGCCGGTGACCGGCGCTGATGGCACCTTGGGGCGGACGTCGCCCGGCCGTTCTCACGATGCGTGACGGCCCGACCATAGGGCAGCATGAAACCGACGTCAGGGGCGGAGGTTCCACGCATGTCGCCACGGATCCACCTCCCGAGCGGGTGGGTGACCTTCGTGTTCACCGACATCGAGGGTTCGACCCGGCTGGCCCAGCTGCTCGGGTCGGGCTATCGCCCCGTGCTGTGGGAGCATCGCCGGTTGCTCCGGGACACCCTCGCCGGTACCGACGGCGCGGAGCTGCTGACCGAGGGGGACTCGTTCTTCCTCGCCTTCCCCGACGCGGCGGCGGCGCTGACCGCCTGCCTGAGCGCGCAGCGCGCGCTGTCCACCCACGACTGGCCCACGCCGGAGGCGACCCCCCGGGTGCGGATGGGGCTGCACACCGGGTACGCGGAGCCGCGTGACGGCGAGTACGCCAGCCCCGAGGTGCACCGGGCCGCCCGGGTGGCCGCCGCCGCCCACGGCGGGCAGGTGCTCTGCTCGGCGTCGACCGCCCGGCACGCCGAGCCGCTGCCGTCCGGCGCGTCCCTGCTCGATCTCGGCCTGCACCGGCTGCGCGGCTTCGACGACCGGGAGCGGCTCTTCCAGCTCGTCGCGCCCGGCCTGGAACGGCAGTTCCCCCGTCCGCGTACCGCCGACGCGGTGGCGCACAACCTGCCCACCCAGGTCACCTCGTTCATCGGCCGGGAGACCGAGCGCGCCGAACTGGACCTGCTGGTACGCCGGCACCGGCTGGTCACCGTGCTGGGCGCGGGCGGTGCCGGCAAGACCCGGATGGCGGTGGAGCTGGCCGCCGGGATGGTGGAGGCGTACCCGGACGGGGTGTGGTTCGTCGACATCGCCACGGTCACCGACCCGGGTCTGGTGGCGTTCGCGGTCGCCGCGGTGCTCGGGCTGCGTCCCGAGCCGGGCCGCCCGATGCTGGACACCCTGGTCGAGTACGCCGCCGCCCGGCGGATGCTGGTGGTGCTGGACACCTGCGACGCCCAGCCCGCGGCCTGCGCCGAGGTGATCTCCCGGCTGCTCGCCGGCGGGGGCGGGGTGCGGGTGCTGGCCACCAGCCGGGAGTCGTTCGGCCTGCCCGGCGAGGTGGTCTGGCGCATCCCGCCGCTCTCGGTCGACCCGCAGCCGGGGCGTACCGAGAGCGACGCGGTGGCGCTGTTGCTCGACCGGACGGCGGCGGCCCGGGGTGGCCGGCCGCCGGACTGGGCGGAGGCCGGTGACCTGCGCCGGGTGGTGCAGCGGCTGGACGGCCTGCCGTTGGCGATCGAGCTGGCCGCCGCCCGGCTGCGGGTGCTCTCCGCCGGGCAGCTCGCCGCCCGCCTCGACGACGTGCTCGGCACCCTCGACGCGGGGCGGGCCGAGCCGGAGCCGCCCGCGGAGCGGGGCTGGACGGGCAACCAGCAGGACACCGTGGACCTGGTCGCCGCGGCGGCCGGGAAGGTGCCGTCGCCCGCGCACCGGGCGGTGCAGCGCTCCGCCTCCGAGCGGCACCTGACCATGCAGGCGACGGTCACCTGGTCGTACCGGACGCTGGGGCCGCGCGCGTCGCGGCTGCTGCGCTGGCTGGCGGTCTTCGCCGGGCCGGTGGAGCTGTCCACGGTGGAGTGGCTGTTCCACGACGACCCGCTCGACCCGCTGTCGGTGCTGGTGGACAAGTCGATGGTGCTGGCCGAGCCGCACGCCTCGGGCAGCACCTACCGGATGCTCGACCCGATCCGGGCGTACGCGGCCCGCCGGCTGGTGGAGACGGGCGAGGAGCAGGCCGCGCGGGACCGGCACGTCGCCTGGTCCGCGCACGCGCTGGAGCAGGCGCACCTGGGCCCGGACGGGCGGCCGGTGACCCTGTCGCTGTACGCGCTCGACCCGCTGGCCGGGGAGCTGCGGGCCGCGCTGCGCTGGTGCGCCACCGGGGGCAGCGCCCGGGCCGGGTTGCGCCTGGCCGGCGGACTGGACCAGTGGTGGCGGGAGCGGGGGCTGTCCCGGGAGGCGCGGCTCTGGCTGTTCCGGCTCTACGGGCGGATCGCCGAGACCGGCGAGGTGATCCCGGAGGCGGAGCTGGCCGCGGCGTACCACTCACACTCGCTGCACGCCGGCGCGGACGGCGAGTTCGCCGAGGAGCTGCGCTACTCGCAGCGGGCGGAGGCGGCGGCCCGGCAGGCCGGTGACGCCGGACTGCTCGCCCGGGTGCTGGCCGGGCGGGCCGCGCCGCTGATCGACATGGGGCAGTTCGCCGAGGCGGAGCGGGTCTGCCGGGAGGTCATCGACTGGGCGGAGGAGCAGCAGGTCACCGGCGACGCGCTCTTCGCCGTCTACAACCTGGCCGAGCTGCTGTGGCGGCGCGGTGCGCTGGACGAGGCGGCGGAGCTGCTGGGCGCGGCCCGCCCGGTGGAGGCGGTGCGTCCGGTCGAGCGGGGCCGGCGGTCGGTGGACATGCTGCTCGGCATGGTCGCCCTGGCCCGGGGCGATCTGGTCGCGGCGCACGAGCACCTGCTGGCGGCACTGCGCTCCCGGATGAGCCACGGCTACCACGGCCGGGCCTGCGACACCGTCAACGCGGTGGCGGTGCGCTGCGCGGCCGGTGGGGAGCTGGGCACGGCCGCCCGGCTCTTCGGCGCGGCGCAGGCGACCCGGGCGCAGCTGCGGGCCACCCCGGGCATCTACGGCACCTACTGGCTGGAGCGGCAGGCCGAGCTGCGCCGGGTGCTCGGCGACGCCGCCTTCGACGCCGCGTACGGCGAGGGGGGCGAGCTGGGCCTGGAGGAGGCGGCGGCGCTGGCGCTGGCGGTGGAGCACCCCGACCTGGGTGCGGACTCGATCCGGTTCGGCACCGCCGGGGCGGCGGCCCCCCGGCAGGGCGGCCCGGGCCGGCAGGAGCTGGACCGCCGGGAGCGGGCCTGACGCCGCCGGGCGCCCCGGTCGGGGACGCCCGGCGGAGTCGACGGCGGCGGGGTCAGCCGCGCAGGGCGGCCCGGCGCTCGGCGTCTGCCTTCATCCGGGCGGCCCGGTCGATGTCGGACTGCTGGACGGCGGCGACGGAGCCGAAGGTCTTCACCGCCTGGTAGTACGTCCAGGCCAGGCTGTAGCAGGCCGGCCGGACGACGGCGTTGTACGTGGCGCAGGAGCGCTTCAGGTCCTCGTAGAAGGCGCTGTCCACCCGGGCCTTGTTGGCCGAGAACTGGCCGACGGCCTTGTAGTTGCGGTACCCGAAGTCGTGCCGGGCGCAGGAGAGGGTGAAGTTGAACCCGAGCGGGTTGTCCGGGCTGGACGAGCAGTAGTCGGTGGACCAGTCGAAGGCGTAGTCGGCCCAGGCGGCCTTGTTCAGCCGGGCGGAGTTCCAGGCGTTGTAGCTGGTGACGCTGGTCTGTGTCCAGCTGGAGAGCACCGAGAGCTTCTGCTCGGGTGTCACCGCGAACGCGGGCGAACTCACGCCGAGCACGGCGAGCAGGGCGAACGCGCCGGCGGCGAACAGGGTGGCGAGTCGTCTGGGCATAGGGGTACCTCCGCGGAGACGGTCTACGGCCGGTGACCGGTAGATCACCGGGTGTCGGACCAGTCTCGATCAATTCCCCTGCTTCGATGTGTGACCGCCGCGAACAATTGATGACTGACGATGAAACAGACGAATGCCCCGGGCGGTGACCGCCCGGGGCATTCGCGGTGGGATCAGCGCACCACCCGCGCCGGGCTCGGCCGGCTCTCGTTCGAGAGCCGGTCCAGCGCGGTCACGTGGTACGTGTACGCCCGCCCCGGCTCCGCCGTGGCGTCCAGGAAGGACTGCACCGCGGTGGCGTCGTCGGCGCGCAGGGTGGCGATCAGGTGGGACGCGTCGGCGAAGCCGCAGGCACCCACCGGCGGCGTGCCGTCGAAGCGGTAGACCGCGTACGAGGTGGCGTCGCCGAACGGACCCCGGCCGTCGGCCGGCTGCCGCCAGTGCAGCCGTACCCCGTCGGCGGACCGCTCGGCCCGGGTGACCACCGGGGGCAGGAGCGGCTTGGCGGGCAGGTGCGGCATCGCCGGCACCAGCGCCAGCCGGGAGTAGTGCTCGGCGGCGTAGATGTCGGTGGCGCCGAGCCGGTTCGCCTTCACCTGCACGGCCGAGAAGTGCACGTTGCCGAGCACCTCCGGGTACGACCGGTTGAGCGTCAGGTGGTCGGAGAGCTCGCGAGGGTTCTGCCAGTACGGCCCGTACGCGGGGTCACCGCTCTTGTAGTCGGCCTGGCCGATGTAGAGCTGCACCCGGGTGCCGCGCACCTGCTCGGCCCACCACGGCACCAGCCGGGCGTAGTCGGCGGCCGGGTACTGGCCGATGTACCAGTAGAGCTGCGGCACCACGTAGTCGATCCACTCCTGCTTGATCCACTTTCGGGTGTCGGCCGAGATGATGTCGTACGACTGGCTGCCGGTGGTGTCCGAGCCCAGCGGGTCGACGGACTTGTTGCGCCAGATGCCGAACGGGCTGACCCCGAACTTCACCCACGGCTTGGCCGCCTTGACCTTGGCGTTCATCTCCTGGATCAGCAGGTTGATGTTGTCGCGCCGCCAGTCCGCCTTGTCGGTGAAGCCCCGGTTGTGGGCGGCGAAGGTGGCGTCGTCCGGCACCTGGTGGGTGCCGCTCGGGTACGGGTAGAAGTAGTCGTCGAAGTGCACGCCGTCGACGTCGTACCGGCTGACCGCGTCCATCATCGCGGTCTGCACGAACTCGCGGACCTCCGGGATGCCGGGGTTGTAGTAGAGCCTGCTGCCGGCCACCCCGGCCGGCGGGTAGGCGAAGGTCCACTCCGGGTGCTGGCGCGCCGGGTGGTTCGGCGCGAGCTTGGTCAGGTCCGCGCCGGCGCCGCTCGGGGCGGGCATGGAGATCCGGTACGGGTTGAACCAGGCGTGGAACTCCAGGTTGCGCTTGTGCGACTCGTCGATCAGGAAGGCCAGCGGGTCCCAGCCCGGGTCCTGCCCGCGCACCCCGGTCAGGAACTCCGACCAGGGCTCGTGCGGCGACGGCCAGAACGCGTCCGCGGTCGGGCGGACCTGTACGACGACCGCGTTGTGGTTGAGCTTCTGCGCGAGGTCGAGCCAGCCCCGGTACTCGGCCTGCTGTGCGGCCACCCGGTCGGGCGCGGTCTGGGAGGCCTTGCTCGGCCAGTCGATGTTGACCACCGAGGAGATCCACATCGCCCGGAACTGGCGCTTCGGGGTGGCCGGGTCGGTGGTGCAGGTGGTGGTGGAGGTGTCGGCGGTCGCGTCGGGCGCGGCGCTCGCGGGGGTGCCGGCGGCGAGCGCGCCGAGCAGCGCCACGGCCAGCCCGGCGGCCCCGAGCCGAGTTGCCTTCATGCGGTGTGTCCCTTCGTCGGGCTCCCGTGAGTGGCGGCCAGTAGCGGCAAGATTCGCCGCCGGCTATCTGCCGCTGGTAGAAAATTTTCACACCGTACGGGCTCCGCGCAAGGGTCTGACCCGGATGTCCGGATACCGGATTCCGGGCGGGGGCCGGCGGCGCGGCACACACCGCGCTACGTGACCGAACCCACACGCCGGGTCAATGCCGGGTTGGGGCGAGAAGTAGTGATTGGCGAGGGTCTGTGCTGGGTAGCATCGCCGGTCACCGGCCGCCACCAGGGTGGTCGCACGGTGGGAGGAGTGCACTCGCGGTGTCCATGCTGCGTACCAAACCGATCAAGGACGTGCTGGCGCAGAGCGAAGCCGACGGCAACGACGGCACGCTCGGGTTGAAGCGCCGCCTCGGCGCGCGCGACCTCACCGGCTTCGGCATCGGCATCGTGATCGGCACCGGGATCTTCACGCTGACCGGCATCGAGGCCCGGGACAGCGCCGGGCCCGGCGTGGTGATCTCCTTCGCCATCGCCGGCGTGGTCGCCCTGCTCGCCGCGCTCTGCTACGCCGAACTGGCCTCCAGCGTGCCGACCGCGGGCAGCGCCTACACCTACGCGTACGCCACGATGGGCGAGGTCGTCGCCTGGATCATCGGCTGGGACCTGCTGCTGGAGTTCGCCCTCGGCGCGGCGGTGGTGGCCCGCGGCTGGTCCGGCTACCTCGCCGAACTCTTCGGCCTGCCCACCGCCTGGTTCGGCGAGGAGGGCAGCGTGGTCAACCTCGGCGCCATCGGCGTCGTGCTGCTGCTCGGCATCGTCGCCATCGTCGGCATCCGCGAGTCCGCCCGGGTGACCAACCTGCTGGTGCTGGTCAAGGTCGCCATCTGCGTCTTCATCGTGGCCGCCGGGCTCTTCTTCGTGAAGGCCGCCAACCTCACCCCGTTCATCCCGTCGGCGCAGCCCGCCGGTGACGCCGACGACGGCATCAAGCAGCCCGTCACCCAGGCGCTGTTCGGGCTGGAGCCCTCGGTCTTCGGCTTCGTCGGGGTGCTCAGCGCCGCCGCGGTGGTCTTCTTCGCGTACACCGGCTTCGAGGCCGTGGCGAACCTCGGCGAGGAGACCCGCCGGCCCCGCCGGGACCTGACCCTGGGCCTGCTCGGCACGCTGCTGATCTCCACCGTGCTGTACATCGGCGTCTCGCTGGTCGTGGTCGGCATGGTGCCGTACACCGAGATCGACCGGGGCGCCCCGATCGCCTCCGCCTTCAAGGCGGCCGGTGCGAACTGGGCCGGCGTGCTGGTGTCCATCGCGGCCATCGCCGGCCTGACCAGCGTGATCCTGGTCGACCTGGTGGCCATGGGCCGGATCGGCTTCGCCATCTCCCGGGACGGGCTGATCCCGCCGTCGGTCGCCAAGATCCACCCGCGCTGGGGTACCCCGTACCGGATCTCCGCCGTGATGACCGTGGCGGTGGCGCTGCTCGCCGGCTTCCTGCCGCTCTCCGCGCTGGCCGACCTGGTCAGCATCGGCGCGCTCTGCGCGTTCGTGCTGGTCTCGGTCGCGGTGCCGATCCTGCGCCGCAAGCGCCCGGACCTGGACCGGCCGTTCAAGGTGCCGTTCTCCCCGGTGCTGCCGATCGTCTCGGCGCTGGCCTGCTTCTACCTGATGCTCAACCTGTCGGTGGAGACCTGGATCCGGTTCGGGATCTGGATGCTGCTCGGCGCCGTCATCTACTTCGGCTACGGCTACCGCCGCAACCGCCTCGCCACCGGCGCCCCCACCACCCCCACCCCCCCGACGGCGCGCGGCGGCGAGGTGCACACGTTGACGCTGAACACCCGGCGGCACACCTCGGTGCGCTCGACGGCGGCGTACTCCGCG
>NZ_JBPQTL010000091.1:0-22764 GCF_051386295.1 Micromonospora sp. URMC 105
CGCCCGAGGGACGAGCGGTGAGGCTGACCCGCAGCTGGTGGGCGCGCGACAGGTGCGCGACGACGAGCAGGCCCAGGTGCGCCGCCGGGTTGCCGCCGGCCGGTGCCGGCGCGGTGCCGGCCAGCATGGCGTTGAGCTGCGGCAGCTGGTGCGGGTCGATGCCGACGCCGGCGTCCTCGGCCCGGAGCAGCACGCTGCCGTCCTCGGTGACGTAGGCGGAGACGACCACCGGCGAGGTGGGCGGGGAGAAGCGGGTCGCGTTGTCGAGCAGTTCGGTGAGCACCCGGATGACGTCGTCGGCGGCGAACTCGACGACCCCCAGGTTCACGACGTGTCCGACCCGGACCCGGGGGTAGTGCTCGATGGCCGAGGAGGCGGCCCGGACCACGTCGACCAGGGTGACGGGCTGCGGGCTGGCGTCCTCGACGCGGCGGCCCAGCAGCACCTGGAGGTTCTCCGCGTGGCGGCGGATGCGGGTGTTCGCGTGGTCGATGCGGTAGAGCCGTTCCAGCCGTTCCGGGTCCTGCTCGTCGGTCTCCACCGCTTCCAGGTGGCTGCCCATCTGGTACGCCGAGGCGAGGATGCGTAGCGCGAACTGGTCGCAGATCGCCGGCCAGAGGTTCTCCGCGTGGTTCTCCGGCGGGGGTGGGCTCGCCGCGGTGGCGTCTGCCTGCGCGAGTGCGGGATCCAGCCATCGGGCCGCCCGCTGCCGCCACGTCATGCGTCGACGATGCGGTGCCGTCACTGTGGACATCTCGTCGTGTTTCACGAAATAGCAGACCTATCGGTAATCAGATGTTCTGACACGGTGCAGCAGTCAACCACCGTTCGGTCCTGCTGGCAACACCGAACGGTTGACCTGAGGCTTTTCGCACCGGACCGGCACCGTCTCCGGCGCTCCCGCGCAAGGAGGTCACCCGGCGACGACGCCACCGGGCGTACGGGTCGGCCGGGGTCGGTCAGCCGGTGCTCGCGCCACCGCCCGCCTGCCGTGCCGGTCCGGGACCGGTCGCCTGGAAGCCATGTCTGTACATCGCTCGCGGCGTCCGGAATGCAACATCATTTTCTGAAGCGATCACCACACCGGGCCGGTCAGGTGCCGTGCAGCATTCCCGCCGGCACCGCGACGGGGCGCGTCCGTTGTGGACATCAAGCGGCCGATCGCGGGCGGTACCGGCGCCGCCGGAGACAGCGCGCGTCCACAGCGGAGCAACCGGCCCGGCGGTTGGCGCGACCCGGGGCTGACCCGAGCCCGGCCGGAGGATCAGTCGAGCAGGCCCCCGGTGGGCAGCGGCAGCCCGGGCAGGGGCGGCAGCAGCGACGAACTCGGCGCCGGCCCCGTCGGCAGGGGAGGCTTCGGCGCCGACGGCTTCGGCAGCGACGGCAGGAGGCCCGACCCGGAGCTGGACCGCGGCGTGGGCCGTGCCGACGGCGACGCCGGGGCGCTCGGCGGCGCGGCCGGGGCCGAAGCCCCGGGTGAACCGCCGCCGGTCGAGGCGGCCGGCGCGGGCGCCGGCGGCGGGGCGCACCCGGGCGAGCCGGGGCAGCGCGGCGTCGCCAGCTCCCGCAGGAGGGCGTCGATCTCGGCGCGCAGCCGGTCCGCCCCGGCGGGGTCGGCGACCCAGGCCAGGTCCTGCCGAGCCTGGTCGATCCAGTGCCGGGCCTCGTCGAGCCGACCGGCGGCGACGGCGTCGCGGGCCCGGGCGATGCTCTGCTCGACGGTGCGCACCGCGGCCTGCTCGGGATGCAGCACCTTGGTCAGCGACCACAGCGGGCTCGTCGGCCCGGCGTTCCTGCTGCCCACCCCCAGCCCCGTCGCCAGCACCAGGACGGCGGCCACGGCGGCGGCCAGCCGCAGTGCCCACGGCCGGGGCCGCCGCGGTCGGACGCGACCGGCCAGGACGTCCGCCGGCCCGGAGCGGAGATCGGCACCGACCCGCCCGCCCGGCCGGCCGGCGCTGGTACCGACGGCGAGCAGCGGGGCGCTGAGCCCGGTGTCGTCGGCGTCGGCGGTGACGTCGGCGCGCCACGCGGCGAGCATCGCCGCCAGTTCGTCGCCGTCGGCCCCCTCCTCGCCCCGCCCGAGCGCGTCGAGGAGCAGGTCGTCGCGAGTGACCGTGGTGAGGTCCAGTTCCTCACCGCCGTCCGGCTCGTGCCTGCTCATGCCGCCACCTCGTCAAGTCCGCTGCCGGCCAGCGTACGGAGCCGGGCGAGGGCACGGGACTGGGCCACCCGCACGGCCGCGGCCGACATCCCGAGGATGGCGCCCACCTCCTCGGCGGTCAGGCCGACCGCCACCCGGAGCGTGACGATCTCCCGCTGCACGTCGGGGAGCCGCTGCAACAGCACCGACAGCCGGCGGGCCAGGTCGGTCGCCACGGCCTGCTGTTCCGGACCGGGCGCCGCGTCCGGCCGCTCCAGCGGGCTGTCGGTCATGGTGACGGCGGAGTCGCGTACCGCCGCCCGCTGGGCGTCGGCGACCTTGTGCGCGGCGACGGCGAAGACGAACGCCGAGAAGGGCTTGCCCTGCTCGCGGTAGCGGGGCAGCGCCTTCAGCACCGCCAGGCAGACCTCCTGGGCGACGTCGTCGGCCGTGGTGTACGCCCCGCCGACCCGGCCGAGCCGCGCCCGGCAGTAGCGCACGAGTCCCGGCCGTACGTCGGTGAGCAGGGCCGACACCGCCCCCGGGTCGCCATCGGCGGCCCGGCGGACGAGCTCTGGCTCGATCGCTGTGGTCATGGGTTGCGAGGCACCTTCATTACCGGCGGGTTAACGGCACGGTAGCGAGACGCAGGCCACTTTGCATAGGTCACCCTCTGCGCTCGCCCGGGTGCGCAAAGAAGTGTGTTGCGTTCCGTCCGCCCGCCGCGATGTCCCTGATGTCGACGGAGGGAGGGCGCATGGGTGTCGAAGTGGCCGTGCAGGGACTGACCAAGTCCTTCGGTGGCCAGCCGGTCTGGTCGGACATCAGCCTGACCCTGCCGGCGGGTGAGATCTCGGTGCTGCTGGGCCCGTCCGGCACCGGCAAGTCGGTGTTCCTCAAGACCCTGGTGGGGCTGCTGCGGCCCGATGCCGGTTCGATCTGGATCGAGGGCAAGGACCTGCCCCGGCTCTCCGAGCGCGCGCTGTACGAGGTGCGCAAGCTGTTCGGGGTGCTGTTCCAGGACGGCGCGCTGTTCGGCTCGATGACCATCTACGACAACGTCGCGTTCCCGCTGCGCGAGCACACCCGCAAGTCCGAGTCGCAGATCCGCGACGTGGTCAACGAGAAGCTCGACATGGTCGGGCTGGTCGGCGCCGAGAAGAAGCTCCCGGGCGAGATCTCCGGCGGCATGCGCAAGCGGGCCGGGCTGGCCCGCGCGCTCGTGCTCGACCCCAGCATCGTCCTGTTCGACGAGCCCGACTCCGGGCTGGACCCGGTGCGCACCGCGTACCTGAACCAGCTCATCATCGACCTCAACCAGCGGACCCAGGCGACGTTCCTGATCGTCACGCACGACATCAACACCGCCCGCACGGTGCCGGACAACATCGGCCTGATCTACCACGGGCACCTCGCCATGTTCGGGCCCCGGGAGATGCTGCTGTCCAGCACCGAGCCGGTGGTGCGGCAGTTCCTCAACGCCCAACGGGTCGGCCCGATCGGGATGGCCGAGGAGAAGGACGCCGAGGAGCTGCAGGCCGAGGCCGACGCCGGGGCCGAGCTGCCTCCGCTGCCGCCCATCCCGCTGCAGCTGCCGCCCTCGGACGGGCTGCCCCGGGCCGCCGAGCGCCCGCCGGGGCAGTGGTGCCGCGACAACGGCGTCACCCCGCCGCCCGGTTCCTTCGAGGGCCGCCGCGACACCACGCAGCCCACCGTCGAGCTGGGCCGCGAACTCGCCGCCGACGAGCGGCACCAGCGGACGGTGACCCGATGAGCGCCCCCGTCACCGCCGTCCGCGCCACCGGCGAGTTCTTCGCGTTCTGCCTGGACACCCTGCGCAGCCTGGGCCGCCGGCCGGTGCAGGTCCGGGAGTTCGTGCAGCAGGCCTGGTTCATCAGCTCGGTGTCCATCCTGCCGGCCGCGCTGGTCTCCATCCCCTTCGGCGCGGTCATCGCGTTGCAGCTCGGCTCGCTGGTCCGGCAGCTCGGCGCGCAGTCGTTCACCGGGGCCGCGTCGGTGCTCGCGGTGGTCCGCGAGGCGGGCCCGATCGTCACCGCGCTGATCATCGCCGGGGCGGGCGGCTCGGCCATCTGCGCCGACCTCGGTTCCCGCAAGATCCGCGAGGAACTCGACGCGATGCAGGTGCTCGGCATCGACCCGATCCAGCGCCTGGTGGTGCCCCGCGTGCTCGCCTCGATGCTGGTCGCCGTCCTGCTCAACGGCCTGGTCAGCGTGGTCGGGGTGACCGGCGGCTACCTGTTCAACGTGGTGCTGCAGGGCGGCACCCCCGGCGCGTACCTGGCCAGCTTCCAGGCCCTCGGGCAACTGCCGGACCTGCTGGTGGGCGAGGTCAAGGCGCTGCTCTTCGGCGCCGCCGCCGCGCTGGTCGCCTGCTACAAGGGCATGACCGCCAAGGGCGGCCCGAAGGGGGTCGGCGACGCCGTCAACCAGAGCGTGGTGATCACCTTCATGCTGCTGTTCGCCCTGAACTTCCTCGTCACGGCCGTGTACTTCCAGGTCGTACCGCAGAAGGGAAGCTGACGTGGCGGTGCTGCGACATCTCGACGACCTGGGCGGCCAGCTCGCCTTCTACCTGCGTGCCATCGCGTGGGCGCCCCGGACCGTCCGCCGGTACAAGCGCGAGGTGATCCGGCTGCTGGCCGAGGTCAGCTTCGGCTCCGGCGCGCTGGCCGTGCTCGGCGGCACCGTCGGCGTCATCTGCTTCCTGACCTTCTTCACCGGCACCGAGGTCGGGCTGCAGGGCTACCAGGCGCTCAACCAGATCGGCAGCAGCGCGTTCACCGGCTTCGTCTCCGCGTACTTCAACACCCGGGAGATCTCGCCGCTGGTGGCGGCGCTGGCGCTGTCGGCCACCGTCGGCTGCGGCTTCACCGCCCAGCTCGGCGCGATGCGGATCTCCGAGGAGGTGGACGCCCTGGAGGTGATGGGCGTGCCCTCCCTGCCGTTCCTGGTGACCACCCGCATGATCGCCGGCTTCGTCGCGGTGATCCCGCTGTACGTGGTGGGCCTGCTCAGCAGCTACCTCGCCACCCGCACCATCGCCGTCGGCTACTTCGGACAGTCCGCCGGCACCTACGACTACTACTTCCACCTGTTCCTGCCGCCGGTGGACGTGCTCTGGTCCTTCGGCAAGGTGCTGGTCTTCAGCGTGATCGTGGTGCTGGTGCACTGCTACTACGGCTACACCGCCAAGGGCGGGCCCGCCGCCGTCGGCGTCGCGGTCGGCCGGGCCGTCCGGCTCTCGATCGTCGCGGTCAACATCGTCGACTTCTTCCTGTCGCTGGCCATCTGGGGCGCGACCACCACCGTCCGGATCGCGGGGTGAGCATGAGACATCGCATTCTCGGCATCGTCTTCGTCGCCGTGCTGACCGCGGCGCTGACCGGCTCGGTGCTGCAGTACCGCAAGGCGTTCACCCCGGTCGCCTGGGTCACGCTGCACGCCGGCCGGACCGGGCTCCAGCTCAACCAGGGCGCCGACGTCAAGGTGCGCGGGGTCGTCGTCGGCGAGGTGCGCGAGGTCGCCAGCGCCGGCGCCGGCGCCACCGTCCGGCTGGCGCTGGACCCGGCCACCACCGCGCGCATCCCCGCCGACGTGACCGCGCGGCTGTTGCCGAAGACCCTCTTCGGCGAGCGGTACGTCGAACTCGTCCCGCCCGCCGGCGGCGCCGCGCCGCCGATCCGCGACGGGGCCGTCATCGGCCAGGACCGCAGCCGTACCGCGGTGGAACTGGAACGGGTCCTCGACGAGGCCCTGCCGCTGCTGCAGGCGATCCGGCCCGACCAGCTCGCCGCGACGCTGGGCGCCCTGTCGACCGCGCTGGAGGGGCGCGGCGACCGGCTCGGCGAGAACATCACCCGGCTCGACGCCTACCTGCGGGAGCTGAACCCCGCCATGCCGGTCATCGCCGAGGACGTCCGGAAGCTGGCCGTCGTGCTGGACAGCTACGACGTAGCGCTGCCCGACCTGCTCGCCCTGCTGCGCGACGTGACCGTCACCGCCCGCACCGTCGCCGACCAGCGCGACCAGCTGGCCGCGTTCCTCGCCGACGCCACCCGCACCGCCGACGTCACCCGGGACTTCCTCGACCGGCACGGCGACCAGCTCATCGCCCTCGGCGAGGTCAGCCGGCCGGTGCTGGAACTGCTCGCCGCCTACGCCCCCGAGTACCCCTGCCTGGTGAGCGGGCTGGTCGCCCTGCAACCGCGCGTCGAGGAGGTCTTCGCCGGTGGGCGGATGCACATCACCCTCGAGGTCACCCGCGACGGCGGCAAGTACGAGCGGGGACGCGACGAGCCGGTCTACGGCGCGAAGAACGGCCCCGCGTGCCACGGCCTGCCCCGACCGGCGCAGCCGGCACCCGAGGTGCGGATCGCCGACGGGTACGACCACTCCGGCGCCCGCCCGCGTAGCCCCCTCCCTGTCGGCACGACCGCGACCCCGCCCCCGGCCGGCTCCCCGGCCATGGGCCGGGCCGGCACCGGCGAGGAGCGCGCCCTGGTCAAACCCCTCGTCGGTGCCGTCACCGGCACCCCACCGGCGGAGGTCCCCGACATCGCGGTCCTGCTCTGGGGTCCGCTGCTGCGCGGCGGGGTGGTGAACGCCCGATGAGCGGCCGGACGATCTCGCCCCTGCTGAAGCTGGTGGTCTTCGCCGTGGTGACGCTGTCGCTGACCGCGCTGCTGGCGCAGACGCTCGGCGCCTTCCCGCCCGGCGGCGTCACCTACCGGGCCCGGTTCACCGACGTCACCGGCCTGCTGCCCGGCGACGACGTCCGCGTCGCCGGGGTGAAGGTCGGCCGGGTCCGCACCATCAGGGTGGTCGACGACACCGTCGCCGAGGTGGCCTTCACCGTCACCGAGGACGTCCCGGTGGCCACCAGCGTCCGCGCCAAGATCCGCTACCGCAACCTGGTGGGCCAGCGGTACGTGGCGTTGAGCGAGGGGCCGGGGGAGGGGCGGCCACTGCGCGCCGACGGGCTCATCCCGCTCGGCCAGACCACCCCGGCGCTGGACCTCACCGTGCTGTTCAACGGGTTCCGGCCGCTGTTCACCGCGCTGAGCCCCGAGGACGTCAACAAGCTCGCCTACGAGATCATCCAGGTGCTCCAGGGCGAGGGCGGCACCGTCACCAGCCTGCTGCAACGGACCGCCTCGCTGACCCACACCCTGGCCGACCGGGACGCCGTCATCGGCCGGGTCATCACCAACCTCAACAGCGTGCTCGGCACCCTCGCCGACCGGGACCGCGATCTCGACCGGAGCATCGCCCAGTTGCAGGAGTTCGTCTCCGGCCTCTCCGGCGACCGCAAGGCCATCGGCGAGTCGCTGGTCAGCATCGGTGAACTCACCACCGCCACGTCCAGCCTGATCGAGCAGGCCCGCCCCCCGCTCGCCGCGGACGTCCGCGCCCTGGACCAGCTCGCCGGCAACCTCAACCGCAACGCCGCCGTCATCGACGGCACCCTCGGGCGGTTGCCCGAGCGCTACGAGGCACTGACCCGCGTCGCCTCCTACGGCTCGTGGTTCAACTTCTACCTCTGCGACTTCGACGGCAACGTGGCGGTGGCCGGCCGGGCGCCGCTCGACGTACCCACCTTCAGCGCCCCGGCCGCCCGCTGTTCCACCGGAGGCAGCCGATGACACCGTTCCGTGAACGCAACCCCGTCGTCGTCGGATCGATCGGGCTGACGCTGATCGTCGCCGCGCTGCTGGGCGCCTTCCAGCTCGACCGGCTGGCCACCCTCACCGGACGCGCGTACCAGGCGGCCTTCCACGACGCCAGCGGCCTCACCGCCGGCAGCGAGGTGCGGGTCGCCGGGGTACGGGTCGGCAAGGTGACCGCCGTGGAACTCGCCCGCGACGGCGCGTCCTACGTCCGGGTCCGCTTCCGCGTGGACGACGACGGCGTCCGGCTCGGCACCGAGACCGGCGCCACCATCCGGATCAAGACGGTGCTCGGCCAGAAGTACCTGGCGCTGTCGCCGGCCGGACCGGGGCGGCTGCGCGAGGGCGGGCAGATCCCGCTGGCCCGCACCGCGGCGCCGTTCGACGTGGTGCAGGCGGTCACCGGACTCGCCGACACCCTGGACAAGGTCGACACCGAGCAGCTCGCCGCGGCCTTCACCACCCTGTCGCAGACCTTCGCCGAGACCCCCGGCAGCGTCAACGCCTCGCTGACCGGCCTGTCCCGGCTGTCCCGGACCGTGGCCGACCGCGACGCCGAACTGCGGACGCTGCTCACCCGGGCCCGGAAGGTCACCGCTGTGCTCGCCACCCGCGATGAGGAGTTCCGCAAGCTGGTCACCGACGGCGAGGCCCTGCTGAGCGAGGTGAGCAAGCGGCGCGACGCCATCCACAAGCTGCTCGTCGGCACCGACGACCTCGCCACCCAGCTCTCCGGACTGGTCGCCGACAACCGCACCCAGCTCGCCCCGGCGCTGCAGAAGCTGCGCGAGGTGGTAGCCATCCTGCAACGCAACCGGGACGACCTCGAGAAGACCATCCAACGGATGGCCCCGTTCGTCACCGCGTTCGCCAACGTGGTCGGCAACGGCCGCTGGTTCGACTCGTACGTCTCCGGGCTGCTCCAGCCGTACCAGCCCACCACGGGAGGTCGCTGATGCCAGGCCCCGTCCAGCGCTGGCGGCGGCCGCTCGCCGTCGCCACCGCCCTGCTGGTCGCCGTCGCCGCCGGCGTGGTCGTCCTGCGCGACGACACCCCGCCACGACAGGTGGTCGCCTGGTTCACCCGGGCCGTCGGGGTGTATCCCGGCTCCGACGTACGGGTGCTGGGCGTCCGGGTGGGCGAGGTGGTCGCGGTGACCCCGCAGGGCCGCGCGGTCAAGGTCACCATGCGCTACGACCGGGAGGTCTCCGTACCGGCCGACGCGCAGGCGCTGATCGTGCCGCCCAGCGTGGTCAGCGATCGGTACGTGCAGCTCACCCCCGCCTACGCCGGCGGGGCGGCGCTTGGCGACGGGGCGGAGATTCCGCTGGAGCGCACCGCCGCGCCGATGGAGATCGACGACATCTACCAGGCGCTCGACGAGTTCAACCGCACCCTCGGCCCCACCGGCGCCAACCGCGACGGGGCGCTGTCCGACCTGGTCGCCACCGGCCGCGCCAACCTGGAGGGCAACGGGCAGGAGCTGCACGACACCCTCGACGGCCTGTCCCGGGCGCTGACCACCCTCGCCGACGGCCGGCAGGACCTGTTCGGCTCGGTCGCCAACCTGCAACGCTTCACCACCGCGCTGGCCCGCAGCGACCAGCAGGTGCGCGCCTTCAACCGGCAGTTGGCCGACGTCGCCGAACAGCTCGCCGGCGAGCGCGAGGAACTGGCCGCCGCGCTGCGCAACCTCGCCACCGCGCTGGACGACGTCACCGCGTTCGTGAAGCAGAACCGCACGGCGCTGACCTCCAACGTCACCGCGCTGACGGAGATCACCGGCGTGCTGGTCCGCCAGCAGCAGGCGGTCATCGAGATCCTCGACGTGGCCCCGCTCGCGGTGAACAACCTCCACCTCGCCTACAACGCCCGCTCCGGCACGCTGGACACCCGCAACAACGCGATGGGCCCGTACGACCCGGCCGGCTTCGCCTGCTCGCTGATGGTCGACCAGCTCCCCGCCGCCCAGGTGCCCGCGAAGTGCCTGGCCCTCGCGCAGACCCTGCACTCCCGCGGGCTGCCCATGACCGATCAGCTGCGCAAGCTGCTCAAGCTGCCGCCCGGCGCCCCGGCGATCGGCGGGTCCTCACCGGGACCTCCGATCAGCTCCCCCGGTGCGCCGATCACCGACCAGGCGCCGGGCGGCTCCTCCCTCACCAGCGACCCCACCCTCGGCGGCATCCTGCGGGGTGTGTCGTGACCGCCCGGGTGCTCCGCGCCCTGGCCGGGGCGGTCCTGGTGGCGCTGCTCCCGGCCGGGTGCGGCCTGCCCGACCTCGCCGACCTGCCGCTGCCCGGCGGCGCCCCGGCCGGCGAGGGGTACGCCGTCACCGCCGAGTTCAGCGACGTGCTGGACCTGGTGCCGCAGGCCGCCGTCAAGGTCGACGACGTGACCGTCGGCAGCGTCGAGAAGATCTCCCTCTCCGGTTGGACCGCCCGGGTCACCCTGCGGGTCGGCGCCGACGTGCGGCTGCCCGCCAACGCGACCGCCGCGGTGCGGCAGAGCAGCCTGCTGGGCGAGAAGTACGTGACGCTCGCCGCCCCGCCCACCGCCCCGGCCGGCGCCCGGCTCGCCGACGGCGACGTGATCCCGCTGTCCCGCACCGCCCGCGGCGCCGAGGTCGAGGAGGTCCTCGCCGCCCTCGGCCTGCTGCTCAACGGCGGCGGCCTGGCCCAGCTACGGACCATCAACCAGGAACTCGGCGCCGCGCTGGAGGGGCGCGAACCGGCCGTCCGGGACGCGCTGGGCCAGCTGGAGGAGTTCATCGGCGGGCTGGACAAGCAGAAGGCCGACCTGGTCCGCGCCCTCGACGCCCTCGACCGGCTGACCGGCCGGCTCGCCCGGCAGAAGCAGGTGCTCGGCGAGGCGGTGGACTCCCTCGCCCCGGGCGTCACCGTGCTGGCCCGCCAGCGCGCCCAGCTGACCGAGGCGCTGACCGCCCTCGGTGAACTCGGCGAGGTCGGCACCCGGGTGGTCAACCGCAGCCGCGACGACACGCTCGCCGACCTCCGGGCGCTGCAACCGATCCTGGAGCAGCTGGTACGCGCCGGCGACGACCTGCCGAAGTCGCTGGACTTCATGCTGTCGTACCCGTTCCCGCCGAACGTCACCGGCGCGATCGTCGGCGACTTCGTCAACCTCTCCGTGACCGCCGACCTCGACTCGGCCTCGATCCTGTCCAACCTGGTCGCCGCCGCGCCGGTGCCGGCCCGGCCGGTCGCCCCGCCGACGGCGCCCGGCACGGCCGGGCCGCCCACGGCCGGTGGCCCGGGCAGCACGCCGCGACCCGGTGCCGGCCCGCTGCCCGAGCTGCCGCTCACCCGGTGCCTGCCGGACCCGAAGAACTTCCCGGCGACCTGGACACCACCGAAGGACTGCCTGCTGCCCGAGGGCTGCGTCCTGCTCAAGCCCGGCTCGACGGTGCCCGTCGGCGGCCTGGTGCTGCCCAAGGGCCTGGTGCCGCCGGGGACGGCGTTTCCGGCCGGCACCGAACTGCCCGCTGGCACCGTCCTGTCGGCGCCGTGCGTGCTGCCGGTGACCGGCGCGGTGACCGGACAGATCGGCGACCTGCCGGACCTGCTGGGAGGGGGACTGCGGCCATGATCGGACGTACGGCGAAGGTGCAGGTCCTGGCCTTCCTGCTGGTGAGCGTGCTCGGCGTCGGCTACGTGGGGATCAAGTACGTCGGGCTCGGTGACCGCCTCTTCGGCGGCAGCTACGTGGTCCACCTGGACCTCGCCCGCGCCGGCGGCATCTTCAGCAACGCCCCGGTCACCTACCGGGGGGTGCCGATCGGCCGGGTCACCAAGGTCGCCCTGCGCGACGGTGGGGTCCGCGCCGACCTGCGGCTGCGCCGCGACGTGCGGGTGCCCGACGACCTGCGCGCCGTGGTGGCGCAGCGCTCCGCCGTCGGCGAGCAGTACGTCGACCTGCGCCCGGAGCGGGACAGCGGCCCGTTCCTCGCCGGCGGCTCGGTGATCCCGGCGGACCGTACCGGTGTCCCGCTGGCTCCGGAGCAGCTACTGACCAACCTCGACGCCCTGGTCCGCTCGCTGGATCCCGACGACCTCACCGTGCTGATCACCGAGCTGGGCACCGCCTTCGAGGGCAACGAGCAGGCGCTGGAGCGGATCCTCGACGCCGGCGACCTGCTGCTGAACGAGGCGACCGCCCGGCTGCCGGAGACGCTCGCGCTCATCGAGGACGGACGGACCGTGCTCACCACCCAGGCGGAGTCGGCGGAGGCGCTGCGCCGGTGGGCGGCGGGGCTGGCGCAGCTCGCGGCGACCGTCCGCGCGGCCGACCCGGACCTGCGCCGGCTGCTGGCCAACGGACCGCCCGCCGGGACCGAACTGGTCGCCCTGCTGCGTGGCCTGGAGCCGGCGGTCGGCACGCTGCTGGGCAACCTGGTGACCGTCAACGGCATCGCCGCCCGGCGGCTGCCCGGCATCGAGCAGTTGCTGGTGGTGTACCCGCTCGCCGTCGCCGGCGGGTTCACGGTCGCGCCGGGCGACGGCACCGCCCACTTCGGCCTGGTCGTCAACGCCAACGACCCGCCGCCCTGCACCTACGGCGGCGGCAGCAGGACGTGCGACCCGGCGGAGCGGGCGGCCGGCGCCGGCGTGCGCGGCGCCGCCAACGCCCCCCGGCCGGGCGGTCGGGAGCCCGCCCCGGCGCCCGGCCCGTCCGGCGCCGCGCCCGCCGGTCCGGCCGGGACCGCCGGGTACGACCCGGCCACCGGTCTGGTGCTCGGCACCGACGGCCGGCCGTTGCAGTTCGGCGGGACCGGCGGTCAGGCCCGGATGGCCGGGGACCAGTCGTGGAAGCAGCTGCTGCTCGCCGGGGTGACCCCGTGACCGGCGCGAAGGAGGAGGTGGCGATGCAGGCCCGCAGGGACCACACGCTGAAAGTGATCAAGGGGGCGAAGCCCAACGTGCCCGGCCGCGCCCCGCGGCGCCGGGTCGTCCCCCGGCAGGTGTCCGGGTCCGCCGCGTCGATCGAGGATCTGCTGGAACGGATCGACCGGGAGCCGGTGGAGGACGACGACCCGGCCGACGCCCAGGACCCGGTCGGCGGGGACGACCCGGCGGACGCCGACGGCCCGCCGCAGGAGGCCGAGGGCCGTCCCGGCGCGCGCAAGCGGACCGGGGACGGCCCGGCGGGACGCCGGCGACCGCTGGTCGGGCTGCTCGTGGTGCTGCTCGCCGCGGCGCTCGCCGCGGCCGGCACCACCGGCCACCGGTGGTACGTCGACCGGGCGACGGACCAGGCCCGGCAGCAGGCCGTCGCCGCCGCCAAGCAGGCCAGCGTCAACTTCGTCTCGGTCAGCGCGGCGAGCGTCGACCGGGACACCCAGCGGATCACCGACGGAGCCACCGGCGACTTCAAGGAGGAGTTCGTCCGCGGCCAGTCGCAGGTCCGCACCGCCGTGGTGGAGAACAAGGTCGAGTCCACCGGATCGGTGCTGCGGGCCGGTCTCGTCTCCGGCGACCGCCGTCGCGCGGTCGTCCTGGTGGCCGTCGACGCCACCGTCAAGAACGTCAAGGCGCCGCAGGGCCGGCTGTCGCACTACCGCATCCAGCTGGACATGGTCCACGACCGGGACAGCGACCGGTGGCTCGTCGCCCGCCTGCAGTTCGTCGGCTGAGAGAGGGAGGACCCGTGGGTACCCTGATCCGATTCGTGCGGCGGCGGCCCGCCCCCCGGTGGCGACCGGCCCGGTTCGGGCTGGTCCCGGCGCTGGTGGCCGCGACCGTGCTGGCCGCCGCGGTCGCCGGCCTCGCCTGGTGGGGCAACCACCGGGCCGCGCAGCGGGACACCGCGGTACGCCAGGCGCTGGCCACCGCCCCCGCCGCCGCCAAGGCGATCTTCTCCTACGACTACCGGGCCTTCGACGACAGCGTGGCCAACGGCCGCACTTTCGCCACCGGCCCGTTCGCCGAGGAGTACGCCCAGACCACCGCGGCGCTGAAGCAGACCGCCACCAAGCAGCAGGCGGTGGTGGCGGCCGAGGTGTCCTCGACGGGCGTGGTGACCGCGACCGCAGACCGGGTCGAGCTGCTGGTGTACCTCAACCAGTACCGGCGCAACGTGACCACGGCGGGGGAGAAGGTCGACCAGAACCGGGTGGTGCTCACCCTGGTCCCGGTCGACGGTGACTGGAAGGTCGCCCGGGCCACGGCCGTCTGAGGCCGCCGCAGCCGGTCGGGCCGGCGTCGACACCCGGTGGCGCGCGGCCGCTGCACCTGCCGGCCCGCCGCCACCGGTCCTTCGACGGGTCGACGGGCCGCAGCGCAGGTTTCCTCCCGCCGGTGGCGGGTAGCCGTCGCCGGACAGACAGGCCACCGACGGGAGACGACCGTGGGGTACCAGGCGCGTGACGGTGAGCTGCCGGTCGACCCGGAGCACGCCGAGGACGAGGCCGGCCAGGCCCGGCTCGTGCAGGTGGAGGCGGACACCGAGGTTCCCGCCCCGGACGACACCGACACCCGTCCGGACCTGGTCACCCAGGACGACGGGTCGGGCGTGGCCGGTGGTGCGTCCGGCGGCAGCGGCGGCGGCTCCGGTATGCCGGGGCACCCGGACGCCGCCCGCTGACCCGCCGGCCGGCGCCGCTCAGCCGCCCCGGGCGAACAGGGCCAGCCGTACCCGGTTGGGGCTGCTGGTCTTGGTCATCAGGCTGGTGATGTGGGTCTTGACCGTGGTGACGCCGATGTGCAGCCGCTCGGCGATCTCCGTGTTCGACAATCCTTCGGCGACCAGGTCCAGCACGTCCTGTTCGCGCGCGGTCAGACCCTGGGCCGGCTGCGGCGTCCCGGCGCGGGCGTGCACCGCCCGCTGGACCAGGCGCCGCAGCACGTCCTGGCTGAACGGGCTGTCGCCCGCGGCGGCCCGGCGGATGCCGTCGAGCAGGTCGGCCGGGGGTGCGTCCTTGAGCAGGAAGCCGCAGGCGCCGGCGGTCAGGGCCGGGTAGAGGTGGTCGTCGTCGCCGAAGGTGGTCAGCACCAGCACGCGGGTGGCGGGGCGCTCGGCGAGGATGCGGCTGGTCGCGGTGATCCCGTCGACGCCGGGCATGCGCAGGTCCATCACGACGACGTCGGGGACCAGCCGGGCGGCGAGGGTGATGGCGTCGCGGCCGTTGTCGGCCTCGCCGACGACCTCGATGTCGGGCTGGGCGTCGCAGAGCATGCGCAGGCCGGCGCGGATGAGGTGCTGGTCGTCGACGAACAGGACACGGATCATGACGGCTCCGTCGGGTGCGGTGCGGCCGGTTCGTCGCCGCGGCGGGGCGCCGGTGTGCCGACCGGCTGCGGGGGTGGGGCCGGCGCGGAGGTGACGGCCGGGAGGACGGTACGCACCCGCCAGCCCGCGCCGACCGGCCCCGCCTCCAACCGTCCGCCGAGGACCTCGACGCGCTCGCGCATGCCGGTGATGCCGTGGCCGCCGCCGGGCGGCACCGCCGCCGGGACCCGTCCGCGCCCGTCGTCGGAGACCTCCCAGTGCACGGCGGCGTCGACCACGGACACCGACAGGCGGGCCCGTGCGGACGTGCCGGCGTGCTTGGCCACGTTGGTCAGCGCCTCCTGGGTCAGTCGCAGCACCGCCAGGCCCCGGACCGCGTCGAGCGAACCGACCGTCGGGTCGACGTCGGCCTCCACCGTGACGCCGGCCTGGCGGGCCCGGTCGACCGCCGCGCCGAGCGCCGCCGGGAGCGCCGCCGGCTCGATCGCGGTCAGCGCCGCGTCGCCGCGTACCCCGTCGGGGTGGCGCAGGACCGCGACCAGCCGGCGCAGGTCCGCCAGGGCCGCGGTCCCCGTGCCGTGCACGTCGTCGAAGACCGCACCCACCCGGGGGTCCAGCTCGGTCAGCACGTGCCGGGCCACGCCGACCCGCAGCACCATCGACGCCACGTGGTGGGCGACCACGTCGTGCAGCTCGCGGGCGATGGCGCTGCGTTCGTCGGCGCGGGCGGCGCGGCTCTCCGACTCACGCCGGCGCTGCTCCTCCGCCGCCCGCTCCTCGGCCTGCCGGCCCAGCTCCCGGGTGGTCCGGATGACCAGGCCGAGCAGCAGCGGCAGGCCGACCTCCACGGTCAGCCCGAAGATGCCGGAGAGGATGCGTCGGAACGGATCGCCGATCGAATCGGTCAGGGCGACGGCGGCCAGCAGCCCGCCGGCCAGCCAGACGGTCCGCGGCCGGTCCGCCCGCATGGTCAGCTCCAGCAGGGCCCAGCCGGCACCGACCTGGTTGATCGTGGTGTCGTCGACGAGCTGGATGGCGACGGCCAGCAGCGCGGCCTGCGCGATCAGGTTGACCAGTGGCCGGCGGTGCAACGCCGCCGCGACGGCGAACGCGACCACCGCGAGGAACCACTGGGTGGGCGTCGGCGAGCGTCCGGCGTTGGCGCCGAGGACCAGGTAGCCGACGCCGCTGAGGTCGAGCAGCAGCATCCGCGCGAGCGTGTCCCGCGCGTCGAACAGCCGTCCCACCCACCGCACGCCGCTCAGCCTAGGTGGTGCGGCTCGCCGGCGACGGCCGCCGCCGGCCGGGCCCAGCCGGCCCGGAGCCCGAGGTAGGCGGCCAGGCCGACCGGTCCGAGCAGGATCGTCAGCACCAGCACCGGGGCCATCACCAGCGCGGGCACGCCGCGTTCCCGGCTGTCGAGCCACGCCCAGCGGCCGGCGAACAGGTCGAACGCGACCATGTGCGCCCAGGCCGCCGTCGCGCCGTCGGCGCCGCCGAGCAGGTCGCGCACGCCGTCCAGGGTCGGCGACGTCACCACCGGCAGCACCTCGCCGAGCGCCGGGAGCACCACCATCGCGTAGATCACCAGGACCGGCAGCACGATCAGCGGCGAGCTGACGATCCGCACGGTGCCGGACCAGCGCGGCAGCAGGATCATCAGCGCCCAGAACGGCGCGACCAGGGTGAAGGTCAGCGTGAACAGCGCCGCGGTCATGCCGCCAGCGCCAGTTCCGGGCGGCGCCGACGGGCCACGACCACGCCGGCGGCGGTCGCGGTCGCCAGGAGCAGGGCCGCCACGGCGGCCAGCGTAAGGGCGTCCGGGCGCAGCAGCGGCTGCCCGCGCAGGGCCTGCCAGGTCAACAGCACCGTGAGTACGCCGTAGGCGGTACCCGCGACGACCAGCAGCCGGACCCGGGTCCGCTCGTCCAGCCGCGTCCCGAACCGGGTCAGCAGGAGCGCCAGGACGGGCAACGCCTGCAGGGCGTGCAGGCCCACGAAGTGCCCGATCCGCAGGTCGCCGCCGGTGGTGCTCCAGCCGGCCAGCGGCAGCCCGGGCCCGCCGTCCGGGACGCCCACGCTGTGCGCCCCGCTGATGGCCTCGATCGCCGGCTCCTGGGCGGGCAGCACCATCGGCACCGCCGCCAGCATGCCCAGCAGGGACAGGCCGATCCCCAGCCCGACCGCGTACCTGGCGGCCCGGTCCGCGATCCGCCGTTGCAGCATCACGACCCCGATGACGAAGTGCGCGGTGAACAGCACGCCGATCGACGCGCCCATCACCGTGAACAGGGCGGCGTTCAGCGGGGTGGTCTCGTTGAAGTGGCTGGTGGTGCCGCGCAGCACCTGCCCGACGATCACGGCCATCTCGACCACCGACATGGCGACGACGACGGTGACCGCCCGTTCCGCGAGCCGGCTGCGGCGCGGCAGCAGGGAGAGCATCCAGGCCAGGGTGGTGCCGTACAGCACGAAGGACACCGAGAACTTGAACGGCTTGAGCCAGATCGGCGCGCCGGTGAGGACGCGCGGGTCGGTGAGGACGCCGATCGCGGAGACGACGGCGAGCACCGCCATCGCCGCGACGGAGACCATCATGGGGCGGTGCCAGTGTGCCGCCCGGCGCAACGTGGTAGTCATGCCTGTAGATGCTGGTGAACGGGCCTGCCGACAGCGCCCGACCGCAGGCCCCGGTGGCGGCCGGCAGTCGGAGCGCCGCCTCCTCCCCGGGGAGGAGGCGCCAGGTCGGACCGGGGAACGAGGCTCAGTCCACCCGGGCCGGGGCAGGATGGCCAGATGGACATCGAACCGGTCGACGTCGCGCCGGAGCAGCGGTTCCGGCGGGCGATCCTGGGGCAGCGGTGGGAGAACCTCACCTTCCTGCACTGGGCGGTCGCGCCGGAGCTGGTCGCGCCCCTGCTCCCCGTCGGCACCCGTCCGGACACCCTGGACGGGGTCAGCTACGTCGGCCTGATCGGCTTCCGGATGGTCGGGCTCGGCCTCGGCCGGGGGCCGGGGGTGCCGTACCTCGGCACCTTCTACGAGACGAACGTCCGGCTCTACTCGATCGACCACACCGGCCGGCGCGCGGTGGTGTTCCGCTCCCTCGACGCGTCCCGGCTGGTGCCGGTGCTGGTGGCCCGGGCGACGCTGCGCCTGCCGTACCTGTGGTCGAGGATGCGGTTGGAGCGCGACGGCGACCGCTACACCTACCGGTGTCGGCGTCGCTGGCCCGGCCCGGCCGGTACGACGAGCCGGATGGTGGTCCGGGTGGGCGAACCGATCGCCGAGCCGACCGCGCTGGAGCACTTCGTCACCGCCCGCTGGGGCCTGCACACCCGGGCGTACGGGCGCACGCTGCACCTGCCGAACTGGCATCCCCGCTGGCCGCTGCACCGGGCCGAGCTGCGGCACCTGGACGACGAACTGGTCGCCGCCGCGGGGCTGCCGCCGCCGGCCGGTCCGCCGGCCAGTGTGCTCTTCTCCCCGGGTGTCCCGGTCCGGTTCGGCCCACCGGTCCGGCTGCCCGAATCGGGGTGACCGCAGGGCGGGCCGCAGAGGGCGCCGTGCCGGCCCGGCGGCGCGGCCGTCACCTCGTGCTGGTGGCCGACAGGACGGGCAGACGGGCCAGGACGTTGGCGGTCGCCACCCGGACCGGATCGGGGTTCGCCCAGCTCCAGTTCGGATGGGCCCGGTTGGTGAGCAGCACGAACACCGTGCTGCGGGCGGGGCTGACCAGCAGGGACGTGCCGGTGAAGCCGGTGTGCCCGAAGGTGGTGGGTCGGCTGAGCTCGCCCATGAACCAGGGCTGGTGCAGCACCACGCCGAGCCCGTGGTCGGCGGTCCGGCCCGGTCGTTCCGGGTCCACGGCGGGCAGTCCTGCGTTGGCGTTGGTCAGCATCCGGCGGACGGTGCTCTCGGCCAGGATCCGCTGCCCGCCGTAGGTGCCGCCGTCGAGCAGCAGCCGGCCGACGACGGCCACCTCCTGCGCCGTGCTGAAGATCCCGGCGTGCCCGGCGATGCCGCCCAGGTGGTTGGCCACGTCGTCGTGCACGACGCCGCGCAGCAGGCCCCGGGAGGACCGCGCGTCGGTGGCGACCAGCCGGGTGGCCCGGTCGGTGGCGCTGAGCCAGGTGTTCGGGTTGAAGCCGGTCCAGCGCAGGCCGAGCGGGTCGGTCAGCCCGGTCTTCAACGCCTGGTCGAGCCGCTGACCGGTCACCTTCTCCACCAGCTTGCCCACGACCATGAGCCCGACGCTCGAGTAGCGGAACACCCGGCCGGGGACCGCGCCGCTGACCAGCGGGGTGGCCAGGACCGCGCGCCACCGCTCGGCCAGGGTGGCGTAGCCGGTCACGGTGGCCCCGACGGGGAGCCCGCTGGTGTGGGTCAGCAGCATCGCCACGGTCACGGCCGACTTGCCGGCACCGGTGAACTCCGGCAGGTAGTTCACCACCGGCGCGTCGAGGTCGAGCCGGCCCCGGTCCACCTGCTGCAGGGCGAGGATCGAGGTGTAGACCTTGGTGATCGAGGCGAGGTCGAAGATCGAGTCGGTGCGCATCCGGACCCGGTCGGCGGCGGGCAGCAGCACCGGCCCGGCGCCGAAGCGCAGGGCCTCGCCGACGGCCACCTGCGCGTACGCCTGCCCGCCGTGCAGCGCCAGCGCGACCGCGCCCGCGTACATCGGGTGGGCCGGGTTCTGGCTGGTCGGCTTCAGGTAACCGCCGAGCACGGTGGTCAGCCGGCGGCCGACCGGCGACGTACGCACGACGGACCCGGTGACCGCGGCGGCACCCTGGCCGGGTGCGGGCGTGCCGGGCGTGCGCCACGAGCCGGCCGGACCCGTCGAGGGCTCTCCCCGGCAGCCGGCGAGTGCCGCGGTGGCGGCGGAGAGCCCGAGCCCGAGCAGCGAGCGACGTTTGATCGGCACGCGGGGATCATTCCATCCCGGGCCATCCGGAGACAGGGTGTTCGTCTCGCGCGCCGCCCGTATCGTCCGCCCTCGGGTCGTCGACGCGGGCCGGGACGCCGGTCAGGTCGGCGGTTCGTCGGGGGACTGCTCGTGCCAGCGGGCGCGCCACTCGGCCTCGTGCTTCTCGTAGCTCGTCCGCTCCCGCAGGGCGGCATCCCGCAGGGCCCGCCGGGAGTCGGCCATCACCACCACCTCCACGGCCACCAGCGCGACGCAGATCGCGGTCAGCAGGGCGAACGCGGCCAGCCCCGGCACTTGCGCCGCGACCGGCAGGGCGGCGGCGAGCACGAGCACCGTGCCGACCCGGGTCCAGGACACGGTGTGCAGGGTGCGGAGCTGGAACAGCATGTCCCCGCAGAGGTAGCAGATCACCCCGCCGAACAGCAGGGGCAGGCAGGGACCGTGCGGTGGTTCGCTGAGGCTGATCGCGGGGTCGGCGATCTGGCGCACGATCTCCTCGGCGCCCAGGGCGAACAGGATCACCCCGGCGATCATCACCAGGTGCACGTAGGCGTACGCGTCGCGGGCCATCGCCACCCGGGCGCGCCCCTGCGCGGCGTGCTGTGCGATCCGGGCGGCCGGCGCGAGCACGTCGTAGTGTGCCCACCACAGGGCGGCGGTGAAGACGATGCCCAGCACGGCCCCGGTGATCGCCGGCCAGGTGACCGGCTGGCCGAGGAGGTTGCCGCCGACGCCGACCGAGATGATCGACTCGCCCAGCGCAATGATCAGGATGAGGTCGTAGCGCTCCGTCCAGTGCTCGGCGGAGGTCACCATCCAGCCCCACGCGCCGGCGAGCAGACCGGCGCCGTACTGGAACAGCACGACGGCGAGCCACAACGCGTCGCGCACCAGGCCGGCCCGGCCCGGATCGCCGATGTGCGGCGGGATCAACGCGGCAGCCAGCAGCAGGAGGGTACTGACGATCAGTTCGGGGGAGTACTTCACCAGCAGTTGCCGCTCGCCCGGTCGCTCCCGCGCGACGTGCCAGTACAGCAGCAGGTGCACCCCCCGGATCACCAGGTAGCTGAGCGCGACCACCACCGGCCCGGCGGCCGTCCGCATCGGATCACCGAACGCCTGGGGCAGCGACAGCGCGAAGCAGAACAGGGCGGCCATCGCGGCGACCATCAGGACCGGGACGAAGCCCTCGCCCAGCCGGACCCGGGTGGCCACCACGCTGTGCACCACCCAGCACCACCACAGCACGGCGAGCACCAGCATGGCGTGCAGCAGCTGCCGCCCGGTGATGTTCGCGGCGGTGGCCCGGGTGATGATGAAGAACGAGAAGACGAACACCAGGTCGAAGAAGACCTCGAAGCGGTCCACCCGGGCGCCCGGGGCCATCCCGACGGCCGGGCCCAGCCCGCCGCGCCACCGGTAGCCCCCCACCGGTCCACTCTCCCAGCCCCGCACGCCGCCAGAGCCGGATTCGCCGCCGGTCGCCCGGCGGAGCGCGCGCCGGGTGGCCGGCGGCTACTCGCACCTGTCCTCGGACCCCCGCCCGTACGGCTCGCAGCAGTCGGCGCGGTGCCGGTACACCCGCAGGTCGCGGCCGCGTCGGTCGGCCAGCTCCGCGGTGATCTCGTACAGGCAGGCCCGCCACCGGACGGTCTCCCCGCCGCCGGGGACGACCTGGCCGTCACCCGGCCCGCCGCGCAGCAGCACGTCCACCCGATCGACGCTACGGCGTCGGCGGGCCGGACGCGGGCGTACCTGGACGCCGGCCGCCGGGCGGCACCGGATGATTACTGAGGGGTTGACCTAACCGTCGTCCCGCCGCATACTTAGGCCCATGCCTAAGCATGCGGGTGGCGGAGCGCGCGAGGCGGCGCTGGACGGGGTGTTCCACGCGCTGTCGGATCCCACCCGTCGCCGCGTGGTCGAGCGCCTCGGCCGGGGCCCGGCCACCACCAGCGATCTGGCGCGTCCGTTCGACATGGCACTGCCGTCGTTCCTCCAGCACCTGGGTGTTCTCGAACGCTCCGGCCTGGTGACGTCGG
The DNA here is from genome assembly GCF_051386295.1 of Micromonospora sp. URMC 105. Taxonomy (NCBI): domain Bacteria; kingdom Bacillati; phylum Actinomycetota; class Actinomycetes; order Micromonosporales; family Micromonosporaceae; genus Micromonospora; species Micromonospora sp. URMC 105. The sequence goes on from NZ_JBPQTL010000091.1 coordinate 22,048, forward strand.
AGAAGAAGGGCCGGGTGCGGACCTACCGCCTCGCGCCCGAGCCGCTCGAGCGCGTCGACAGCTGGCTCGACGCGCAGCGGGCGATGTGGACCCGACGCCTCGACCAACTCGATTCGCTTCTCTACGACCTGAAGGAGCAGCAGACATGACCACCTACCCCGTGAACCCGGAGCTCGACCTCGTCCTGCGGCGCACCGTCGACGTCGCCCCCGAGCTGGTCTGGAAGGCCTGGACCACCCCCGAACTGCTGGTGCGCTGGTTCGCCCCGAAGCCCTGGTCCACCTCCTCCTGCGAGATCGACCTGCGGCCCGGCGGGCGCTTCGACACCGTGATGCGCTCGCCCGAGGGTGAGGAGTTCCCGAGCAGCGGCTGCATCCTGCTGGTCGAGGAGGGGTCGACGCTGGTGTTCACCTCCGGCCTGGGCCCGGGATTCCGCCCGCAGGTCACCGAGGACGGCTTCCCCTTCACCGCGGTGATCAGCATCGAGCCCGACGGCACCGGCACGCGGTACACCGCCACGGCCATGCACGCCGACGCGTCGGCGAAGAAGCAGCACGAGGAGATGGGCTTCGCCGAGGGCTGGGGCGCGGCGCTGGACCAGCTGGTGGACGTGGCGAAGTCCCTCTGACGGGCGCACCGGCCGTCACCGACGTGGGGCGGGACGGAACGGTCGCGGGGGGGGGGGGGGGGGGGGGGGGGGGGGGGGGGGGGGGGGGG